>NZ_JBBIAR010000142.1:0-5468 GCF_054185165.1 Bradyrhizobium sp. UFLA05-109
GAACGTTTCATCTATGCACTCGGCATGCGTCATGTCGGCGAGACGACGGCCCTGGCGCTGGCGCGCGGCTATGGCTCCTGGGACGCCTTCCACGACGCCTGCCTGAAGGTCGTTCGCGGCGACGAGGAGGCCGTTGCCGACATGGATGCGCTGGACCAGATCGGCGACACCGTGATCAAGAGCATCGCCGACTATTTCGGCGAGAGCCACAACCGCGGCATCGTCGAACGGCTGACCGGCGAAGTCGACATCATCGACGCGGAGAAGCCGAAGAGCAATTCAGCCGTCGCCGGCAAGACCGTGGTGTTCACGGGCTCGCTGGAAAAGATGACGCGCGATGAGGCCAAGGCCACGGCCGAGCGGCTCGGTGCAAAGGTCTCGGGCTCGGTGTCGAAGAAGACCGACCTCGTCGTCGCCGGCCCTGGCGCCGGCTCAAAGCTTGCGGATGCCAACAAACACGGCGTCAAGGTGCTGACCGAAGACGAATGGCTGAAGCTGATCGGGGAGTGAGGCTCGACTCGTGTTGCGCGCTTCCCTCGCGTTAAAGCGCGATGAGATTAGGGTTGAATCGTCATCGCGCTTTAGGTTCTTGTTTGCGCATGATCTCCGCGCAAACGCGTTCCGCGTTTCTCGCGAGGGAAAACCGCTTCGCACTTTTCCGGATCATGCGTTAGTCGCGATCGCATAAACGACGGCACCGCCGCCGACCAAAGCGAATTGATGCGCGGCGGTGACGGCTCATGCAACAAGATCATTAGTCGTCGTCATCCTCGGATCCCATGCGATGTTCAATCGCATCCTGTATCCCATGCATGGCCGCATAGGTCGCGAAGGCCATCCTCTTCTTCTGATCCGGGCTTAGCGTCTTATAGAGCGGCTCCCAGGCATCGGCGACCTTCTTGAGGTCGGCAGCGCGTTGAGTCAGCATCTCCGCTCGACGTTGCATGAGTTCGACTGGATTGCGTTCGGCAACGGCCTCGATTGGGTCGCCGCTACCGCGTAGTTCAGCCACCCGTTCCATCCGGGCTTGTCGGTTTTTCGCTCTCGCGCGGATGGCGTCCTCGATTGCCGGCCATAATTTTTCCTGGTCCGGCGTCATCTGCAAGGCCGCCTTGATTATACCTACACGCGCATCCGTCAGTGCTTTGAGGTCGGTGGCGGTAGGATGCCTCATGCCTACAGTGGTGGACGCATCTTCTGCGTAGGCAAGGGGTGACGCAAGCATGAGAACTGCAGTCGCTGCAACGGCTGTTTTCTTGAGGATCATCGCAAACTCCTGGTCTCGAGTCATTCGCCCCCAGGCAGAAGGGAGCATCGGGTCCAGGGATGACTTGACCTACGTCAAGAAGCCGCTCACGCGTCGGTGAGTTCGGCTGACGCACAGACCGAAAACGCCTGCTCGTTCACGTCTAGCGTGACTTGGCGCGCACTCGAGAGAGCTGGTTCCGGCGGATCCCGTATGGCTGGAACGGGATGTCATACAGATGTCACGCCAGTGAAAGGTCAAATGGGAAACCAATGGTAGCATCAGCGCCGCGCACGGGAGAGAGACGCCACCGGAGAAGCTTCACAAGATCCCGCTCTCTTCCTCTTCCGCCTGCTCGATCAGCGCTTCGCTCACCACGACCTCGCGCCGCGGCACGATGAAGATCATGGTGGAGGCGCACAGCAGCGAGATGGCGAGGATGGCCGAGGTCAGCGGCAGCGTCGTCGTGGAGTGGCCGCCGAGATAGGCCCCGAATTGCGACACCAGCGCGCCGATGCCCTGCTGCAAAAAGCCCATCGCGCCCGACGCGGTACCGGCCGCCTCCGGGCGGACGCTGATCGCGCCGGCCGCCGAGTTCGCCATCACGAAGGCATTGCCTATCATCACGATCATCTGCGTGCCGAACAGCCAGGCGGGGGCTTCGTTCCAGCCGGTGAGGCTCCAGACCAGGTTCAGCACGCTGCCGCTGAGCTGGAGCGCGAGACCGAACCAGATCAGTCTCTCCAGCGAGTGGCGCGGCGCAAAGCGCACGCAGGCGAGATTGCCGACCAGATACGCAAAGCCGGTGGTGGCGAACCACGCGCCATATTCGGCGCTGCTGCGCCCCATCTGCGTCACCACGACATAGGGGCCGCCGCCGGCGAAGGTGAAGATGATCTGCGAGGCCAGCACCTGGCACAGCACATAGCCGACGAAGGCGCGGTTGCGGATGAGGCTGCCGACGTCGCCGCGAAAGCCGCTGCCGGCGGCGCGGGCGCGGCGCGTCTCGGGCAGTACAAGCGCGATGCCGACGGCGACTATGAGCGCGCCTCCCGTGATGGCGTAGAAGATCGCGCGCCAGCCGAACGCGGTCTCGATCAGGCCGCCGGTCAGGGGCGAGAGCATTTGCGCGATCATCATGACGGCGATGACGAGGCTGATCATCGCGCCGACCCGCTCGCGTTCGTAGAGATCGCGGATGATGGCGCGGCTCACCACCATGCCGGTGGCGCCGCCCAGCGCCTGGAAGAAGCGCGCGGCGATCAGTTGCGGCAGGTTGTCCGCGAACATGCAGGCGATGCTCGCCGCGACCATCAGCGCGAGCCCTGCAAGCAGCACCGGTCGCCGGCCGAACCGGTCCGACAGCGGTCCCATGATGATCTGCGAGCAGGCGATGCCGACCATGTAGAGCGACACCGTCATCTGCGCGACCGAGATGTCGCGACCGAACGTCGTTGCCAGCACCGGCAGCGCCGGAACCAGCATGTAGAGCGAGATCGGCGCGACGCCGGTCATGGCGACGAGCAACATCAGCATCACGCGCGAGGTCGCGAGGTTCTGTTGCGCCGAGAGCGTCGGCTTGCCCATCATGCCATGCATGGACCGACACTAGCCGCATCGTGCGCGAGCCGAATACGGTCGTTTCGGTATGCGGCTATGCGTGAGGCTGCCACCGCAGATTTTACTGTCATTCGTGCGAGGCGCTGCCGCAAAGCAGGTGTCATCGCCCGCTTGACCGGGCGATCCGGTACGCCGCGGCGTCTCCGTCTACAATTACTGTCTCTGGAATACTGGATTCCCCGCCTTCGCGGGGAATGACAGCGGAGGGCGGGGCGAGAGTGGTGGGGCCAGAGTTGCGCTCAACGCGAGCGTGCTATGCGATGCTAAGTCAGCTCCGCCGTCGCCTCATCGAGCCACGCCCTGGTGGCCTCATCGAGCGCGGGCCGCACCTCGGCCCTGACGCGCGCGTGGTAGGCGTTGAGCCAGTCGAGCTCATCCCTGCTCAGCATCGCCACATCGATCAGGCGCCGGTCGATCGGTGCGAGCGTCAGCGTCTCGAAGGCGTTCATCGGCTTCTCGGCGCCTGCGATGTCGGCGGCAACCACCAGCTCGAGATTCTCGATCCGGATGCCAAAATCGTCGGTCTTGTAGTAGCCGGGCTCGTTGGAGAGGATCATGCCGCGCTTGAGCGGCGTGGTGCCAAGCTTCGAAATGCGGGCCGGCCCTTCATGCACGGAGAGATAGCTGCCGACGCCATGGCCGGTGCCGTGCTCGAAATCAACACCGGCGGCCCAGAGATATTGCCGGGCCAGCGTATCGAGCTGCGCGCCGGTGGTGCCGTCAGGAAATACCGCGCGCGCGATCGCTATATGGCCACGCAGCACGCGCGTGAAGCGGTCGCGCATCTCTGCGCTGGGCTCGCCGACGGCCATGGTGCGCGTGACGTCGGTGGTGCCGTCCTCGTATTGCGCGCCGGAATCGATCAAGAGCAGATCGCCGGGTGCGATCCGCCGGTTGCTCTTGCGGGTGACACGGTAGTGCACGATGGCGCCGTTCGGGCCCGTGCCGGAAATGGTCGGGAACGACACGTCCTTCAGTGCGCCGGTGTCGCGCCGAAAGGTTTCCAGCGCCTCCACCGCATCGATCTCGGTGAGCTTGCCCCTGGGCGCCTCGCGATCGATGAAGGCGAGGAAACGCGCCAGCGCCACCGCGTCGCGCCGGTGCGCGGTCTTCGTCCCTGCGATCTCGGTGCCGTTCTTGACCGCCTTCAGCAGCGTCACCGGATCGGCGCCGCGCAGCGGCTTGCCGCCGCTGCTCGTGATCAGCCGGCTGACCGCCTCGGCGGCGGTGGCATTGTCCAGTGCGATGGCCGCGCCGCTCTTGGCGAGTGCCATCAGCGTCGGTGCTAGCGCGTCCGGCTCGCGCACGTCGGCGGAGTGTTCGAGGTGGTCGCGCGTCAGGTTGGAGAGTTTTCGGTGGTCGATGAACACGGTCGGCCGGCCGTCCTTCGGCACCAAGGCGTAGGAGAGCGGCAGGGGCGTGTGCGCGACGTCGCCGCCGCGGATGTTGAAGCTCCAGGCCACCGCATGGCTGTCGGACAGCACCAGCGCATCGGCGCCGAGCTTGCCGATCTCGCTACGGATCTGCGCGAGCTTCTCCACCTCCGCGATCCCCGCATATTGAAGGGCGTGAATCACGACCGGCGCGATTGGCGCGGGTGGCCGGTCGTGCCAGACGGCATCGACCGGGTTCGAGTCGACCGCCACCAGCTCGGCGCCGGCCTTGGCGCAGGCGGCGGACAGGCGTTCGGCTGCCGCAAAAGTGTGCAGCCATGGGTCAAATCCTAGGCGATCGCCCGCCTTCAGATGCGCGGAGAGCCAGCTCTCCGGCGGCGGTTCGATCAGCGGTTCGACGGCCCAGGCCTTTGCGTCGACCTGCTTTGCCGCTTGCAGCGTATAGCGGCCGTCGACGAACACTGCTGCCTCTTGCGGCAGCACGACGGCCAGTCCCGCCGAGCCGGTGAAGCCGGTGAGCCAGGCCAGGCGTTCCTCCGACGGCGCCACATATTCATTCTGCTGCTGGTCGGCGCGCGGAACGACGAAACCGGTGAGCTTGCGACGGGCGAGTTCTTCGCGAAGTGCCGCAAGCCGCGCGCTCAATGCGACGCCGGCCTCCGGCTCCTCGAATGTCTGGAAGTGAGCTTCGAACATGCTGTGACTATCTTAGGGTGACCGGGATTGCTCCGCAATGTGGACGCAATCGTTGTGCATTGGCATAGACTGTGCTTGCGAAGTTCCATTCGCGTCGCGTGGAGTAAGGGATGCGGCTCCTGCGCTTCATCCGGATGACAGGGCAAAAAGAGCAAGTGGTTCATCTCAACGGCGAGGGGACACACGATGCCTGCGTTTACGTTTGAAAAGATCTCGCCTCCGGTCCGTCGTGGACCGTCCTCACCCGAACCCGAGAAGCCGCGCGGCGTCATCTACCAGATGATCGACCGCTTCGCCGAGCGCCGCGCTAGGCGGATCCTGCGCGAGAAGCGCGTTCCGATTAGCCGCGACGACAAGCCGGCGGAATAGCGCTTCACCTCGCTCCGCTCGCGGGGAGTCCGTAGGGTGGGCAAAGCGAAGCGTGCCCACCACTTCGTCATCCGTGAAGAATACGGATCGGTCTGAGAAATAAGCAGAATTGGTCCTGATTAGTATTCGATTTTGCAGGAAAG
>NZ_JBBIAR010000143.1:0-5178 GCF_054185165.1 Bradyrhizobium sp. UFLA05-109
TGAAGACGCGCTCGACGGGCCGCACGTCCTGCGGACCGGAAGCGCCGGTCATGGTCAAGTAGGCCGCGTTGGAATAGACGACATGGCCGCGCGGATCGGTCACCGCGAGCCCGTCAAAGGCATGATCGGAGATGCGCGCAATGATGGGATCGTCGAGATTGCGGTCGGCGAAACGGACGATGCCGGCCGCAAAGGCGAACAGGTTGAACAGACCAACCATCGCCAACACGGCGAGAATGCCGAGGATGTAGGGCTGCGCCTGCGTCCGGCCGAGCGTCATCAGCCCGACGGCAACTGCCACGAGCGTCGCCGCCACCAGGAACACCAACGCGATGCTGCCCGAGCGCTGCGGCGGCTCATGCACCGCAACAGGCTCGCGTGACAGGTTGTGGTCGGTCTCAGCGGTCATCCCAGGTCAGCGCAGCCTGTTGACAGGAAAAGAACGCGCGAATTGCGCAACGGACCCTCCCTGCCTGAATCGGACCCGCAGGCGCAAGGGCGGCAGGGGCGAAACGTACGCTGATTCCCAGGTTACGGCCATTTCCGGTACTTTTCGGGTGTTTTATTGCCGTCCGGCGCCGAATCCGCGCTTCAGCCGCATGACGTAACCGATGACCTCGGCGACAGCATGGTAGTGCTCGACCGGGATTTCCTGGTCGATCTCGACGGTGGCATAGAGCGCGCGCGCCAGCGGTACGTTCTCGACGATTGGAATGTCGTGGTTGCGGGCGACCTCCCTGATCTTGAAGGCGAGATTGTCGACGCCCTTGGCGACGCAAATCGGCGCCTGCATGCCGCGCTCGTAGGACAGCGCCACCGAGTAGTGGGTCGGGTTGGTGATGATCACGGAGGCCTTGGGAACCGCCGCCATCATGCGCTTCTTGGCGCGCTGCAGGCGGAGCTGCCTGACCTTGCCTTTGATGTGCGGGTCGCCTTCGGACTGCTTGAACTCTTCCTTGATCTCCTGGAGCGACATCTTCTGCCGCTGGAACCAGCTGCGATATTGGAAGAAATAGTCTGCGATGGCGATGATGGCGAGCGCCGCGACCACCGCGCCGAGCAGATGGATGGTCATGCTGGTGGTGACGCCCAGCATGGCGGACGGATCGAGCTTGACCATCGACTCCACGCGATGCCGCTCCGGCCACAGGATCATGGTCATGACCGCACCGAGCACGATCAGCTTGCCGATGCCTTTGAGAAAGTTCGCCGCTGCCTGCTTGCCGAAAATGCGCTTGAGGCCGGCTGCAGGCGAAAGCTTGCTGAATTTGGGTTTCAGGGATTCGGCCGACCACACCAGGCGGTGCTGGAGCATGTTGCCCGCGATCGCCGCCAGCACCAGCATCAGCAACGGCACGCCGACCGCGGCGACCACCGCGAGCTCGATCTGCTGCATCAGCGCAAGCAGGTTCCCCCCGTCGGTCTTGATCATCCAGGAATTGGCGAGCAGGTTGCGCATCGGCGTCACCAGCCCGCTGCCGACCGAGCCCGAGAAAGTCGAGATCACGAGCGTGCCGCCCGCGATCATGAACCAGGTGTTGATCTCCTGGCTCTTGGCGACGTCGCCACGCTCGAGCGCTTGCTCAAGACGTTTTTGTGTCGGGTCTTCTGTTTGGCTCTCGGGATCGTTGTCGTCCGCCACGTAGCGCCCACTTTCCGAAGTTCGTCACTTTCGCGGCCCCCGTGCACGAACTTCGGAAAGCAGAAGGGCGCTACAAGACTTCAGTTTGGGTAGTGCCGCTTATCGATTTGAAGTTCCTCACAGAACTCGCGGCAAACACTGGAGGAACTTCAAATCGGCGGCACTAGGGATTCCTCTTACTTAAGCGGCATCATCTGGTGCATCACACCGATGAAATAGTCGAGGAAGGTGCCCATCAGCGCCGTGAGCACCACGGCGAGCACGAGGAAACCGGCGAAGATCGAGAGCGGCACGCCGACGAAATAGACCTGCATCTGCGGCATCAGCCGCGCCAGCACGCCAAGCCCGATATTGAAGACGAGGCCGAACACCAGGAACGGCCCGGAGAGCTGCAAGCCCAGCCGAAACGCGGCAGCGAAGGCGCGCGTCGCCAGCGAAGCGACGTCGCCGCTCGACATGGTCTCGCCCGGCGCGAAGATCGCATAGCTGTCGTTGAGCGCGGCAATCACGAGGTGATGGCTATCGGTCGCAAACAGCAGCGTCACGCCCAGCATAGTCAGGAAGTTGCCGACCAGCACACCCTGCTGGCCCTGCGTCGGATCGACTGAGGTGACGAAACCAAGCCCCATCTGCTGCGCGATCACGGCGCCGGCGACCTGGAGGGCGGCGAGCGTCACGCGTGCGGTCGCACCCAGCACGATGCCGATCGCGATCTCATGCAGCATCAAAACCAGGAGCGAGGCTATCGAGCCCATGTCGACATGGTAGGCGTTGCGATGCAGCGGCAGGATGATCAGCGTGAGCAGCAGCGCGATCGACAGTTTGACGCGCGTCGGGATATTGGTCTCGCCGAGCCCCGGCAGCAGCATCACCATCGCGCCGACCCGGGCGAAGGCGAGCATGAAGGCCGCGGCGAGCGCCGGCAGCAGCGAGACGTCGATGCGCATGGTTTACGCATACTGCCTCAGCCGCCGATGATTCGCGACGATATCCGCAGCATGTGGGAATGAAGCGCGTCGGCCATGAAGGGCAATGCCAGCAGCATGGTCGCGAAGATCGCGAGGATTTTCGGCACGTAGATCAGGGTCTGCTCCTGGATCTGCGTCAGCGCCTGGAACAGTGACACCACGACACCAACCACGAGCCCCACCACCATCAGCGGCGACGATACGATCACGATCGTCCAGATCGCATCGCGGGCGACATCAAGCGTCTCAGGTCCGGTCATTTTGATTCTCGCTTTACAACCCACTCAGTCATTCCGGGCCGCGCGCAGCGCGAACCCGGAATCTCGAGATTCCGGGTTCGGTGCTTCGCACCGCCCCGGAATGACGTGACGAAAATCAGATCGCCATCTTCATGATGTCTTCGTAGGACTGGATCACCCGGTCGCGCACCGACACCAGCGTCGACACGGCGACGTCGGTTTCCGCCACCGCCGTCACCACGTCCATCACGTTGGCTTTGCCACTCGCCATGGCCACGGTCTGCGCATCGGATTTGTGGCCGGATTCCATGACGCTGCCGATGGAGTCCTTGAGCAGCGCGGCGAAGGACGGACCGCTCGTCTCCGATCCCTTCCCGGCAGCGCTGTTTTCCAGCACGCGCGCGAGGTTGGCATAGGCATTGGCGGCAATCGTCGGTGAAGCCATGGCTTTGAGCCTCCTGTTCAGGCCTTGAGGATGTCGAGCGTGCGCTGGATCATTCGGCGCGTCGCACTGATGATGTTGAGATTGGCTTCATAGGACCGCTGCGCGTCGCGCATGTCGGTCATTTCGACCACCGAGTTCACGTTCGGATATTTGACGTTGCCGCTCGCGTCGGCGGCGGGATTGTTCGGCTCGTATTTGACGTGGAAGTTGGACTGGTCGGACTTGATCTTGCCGAGGGTGACGACTTGCGCGTCTAGCGTGCGGTCGAGCGCAGAGGAGAAGGTCGGCACCTTGCGCCGGTAGGGATCGCCGCCGGCGGCCTGGGAGGTGGAGTCTGCGTTGGCAATGTTCTCCGAGATCACCCGCATGCGGCCGGCCTGGGCGCGCAGGCCGGAGGTCGCAATCGCCATCGAGCGGGCAAAGTCGCTGCTGTCGTTCGCCATGATGCGCCTCCGCTAGCTCTAGCCTTTGCCGATCGCGGTCTTCAGAAGGTGCAGGCTCTTGGAGTAGAGCGAGGTTGCGGCCGCGTAATCCATCTGGTTCGAGGCGGACTTCATCATCTCCTCCTCGAGATTGACGGCGTTGCCCGCCGGGCGTGTCTCGAAGCCCGCATTCTTGTTCTGGTCGAAACTCGACGGCGCGCCTGACGGCGTCATGTGCGAGGCGCTGGTGCGGGCCATCGCGAGGGGCCCCATCGAGCCGGCGACCGCGCCGGTCTTGTCGAACTTGGGCTCAACCAGGTCGCGCGGCCGAAAGTTGGGCGTGTCGGAATTGGAGACGTTCTCGGACAGGACGCGCTGGCGTTCCTGGTGCCACTGCATCTTGGTGCGAAGCGCAGAGAGCACCGGAAGGTCGTTGATGGACATGGCTTGCGGCTCCTTGCCCCGGATCAGGCCCGGAGCTAGGCAGAATTTGCCGCGTGTATGGTTAACGGCTGGTTAAGATATCAGCGACAGATGTACCGCCCTGAAACGCCAAGGTTTCGCCCCCGTGATTCTACGCCTCCGAAACACTCGTTAACCCAATCGCTTGGCTCCGGGACAATCCCCAAGAAGTCGTTTTGGATCGGGCGATTCATGGGTTATTAAGAACTGGGGACGGCAGAACTTGCCGTAAGGTGTTAAGGGATCGAACTTCTGGGGCGTCGCGGGCTTGCGGTCGGGATGGATTTCGACCATTGGCCGCATGAGACAAGCGCCATTTGCCGGGGACAAGCATGCAAGGCCCTTTGACCTTTATCTTAGCGTTCATCGTCGTTCTGGCGCTGATCGGCTTGGCCGCGTGGCTGGTTCGCCGATTCGCCTCGAACCGGCTGGGCGCCAACACCCAGCGCGGCCGGATGCCGCGGCTTGCCGTGATCGACGCGGCCGCCGTGGATGGCCGCCGCCGCCTGGTGCTGGTCCGGCGTGACAATGTCGAACATCTCCTGATGATCGGCGGCCCGACCGACATCGTCGTCGAACCCAACATCGTGCGCGCGGCCGCGAGTCGCGATCAGCTGCCGCAACGGTCCGGGAATGCCGAGCCCCCGCGCCTCGCCCCGATGCCCGAACCTGCCGCTTGGGATGAGCCCGCGCCGCGCCCCGAATTGCTCGACCATCCCGAGCCGCAGATGCCCGAGCCACCGCCACGGCCCGCGCGCCCCTCCTTCGCCGACGAAGTGCGCCGGCCCGCTCCTGCGCTCGGCGAGCGCCGCAGCGATCCGCTCGCCGGTTTTTCAGCCGAGCCGATCGCGCCGCGCCCCGAGCGCGAGCCACAAGCGAGGCCCGAGCCGATGCCGCCGCGCGTCCCGCGCAGCGAACCGATGATGCCGCGCCCGCCGCGCCAGAGCGAGCCGGTGAAGGTTCCACCCGTGCGGGCCGCAGCGCCGCCACCGCCTCCCCC
>NZ_JBBIAR010000144.1:0-4507 GCF_054185165.1 Bradyrhizobium sp. UFLA05-109
CGATGCGGCGCTTCGGTGATCCGACCCAGGAGCTCCATCATACGAGCTTCCGAAATATCGCTTTGCGGCTCCGAGATCGCTGGCATTGGCACTCACCCTTGGATCAGCCCAGAACGCCCAGGCGTCCTCAGGCTTGCTGCATGTTCCACATAGCCACGTACACCGAAGGCCCTTCGATTAGGCCGGTGAGCGACTTGCGACGCGCGTTCGGCCAGAGAGAATGCCCCAAGTACACGGAACCCACAAAGTCCCACCACACTCGTTGCATCTTTCGAGCCAACGATTTCCGCTGTTCGATCGTTTCGAGATTCGCCCATTGAGAACGGAGATCTTCATACTCATCGCTCTTCGGCCAGCCAATCCAAGCCTTGTCGCCGTTCGCGGATAGAATCGCCGTGTTGAGCGGATCCCCAAGGCTGTAGTTGGAATTAGATGCGATAAGAATGCTCCAGCCACCGTCCTGCACAGGGCCCTTGTTTACCCGACGCCTCACGACTCCGCCAAAGTCGCTTGCGGCAAGCTCGGCATTGATCCCAATCTTTTGCAGCGTTAGCGCGAGTAGCTGGGCGATGTCACTGACTTCTCTTATGTCGGTTGGCTGGAGGATGACGACCTTCTCGCCGGCATACCCGGCTTTCTTGAACAATTGCTTGGCCTTTTCAGGATCGCCGCCCTTCTTGTACCACCCGGTATTTTCATCGTTAGAATAGAGATTTTCTTTTCCAAACACTGAAGTGACGGCGCCGAAATATTTTGGGTTACCCACGGCGGCACGCATGAACGCCTCTTGGTCGATCAGGTGAAGCAACGCCTGGCGAGCCGTCACGTTATTAAACGGCTTCTGCAAGAAGTTCAGGCGGAGGTACCAAACGGACCCCCCGGTGCACATTAGCTGGAGTGCAAGATTTGGATCGCTTTCGATTCCAGGGAGAAGATCGATCGGCGGCCTTTGGACCAAATCAATCTCACCTGCCTGCAAGGCAGTTATCGCGGTCTGCTGGTCCGGCATAGTGTCCCATACAACACGATCAACCTTGACGATCTTCCCGCCAGCAAATCCGTCTCGCGCCTCCTTTCGAGGCACATAATTTTTGTTGCGGTCGTACGTAAAGCTCGAGCCCGGCCTGGCGAGAGCATTATTGAACTTGAACGGCCCTGATCCGATATTCGCCATCACCTGCTCAGTCGCCGGTCGACTCGCATCCTTCTCGCGCATAACGAACAGCGGCCACGCCATTGACGCCAACCTATCAACGAGAAGCCCTAGCGGCTCCCTTAGCGCAATCGTGAAGGTCTTATCGTCCTTTTTCGAGATATCTCGAGCACGCGCCATGATCAGTTGTCCGCCAGCGGCAACCTCGCTCCAACGTCGTATCGACGCGACACAATCCGCTGCAGTAACGGGGGTACCGTCGTGCCAGCCTAGACCATCACGGAGTTCGAAGGTGTAAGTCAGCTCGTTATCGGATACTCCCCACTTTGCGACCATTTGCGGCTGCGGCGCAAGTTTGGAATCGAGCGAGAAAAGCGTGTCGTAAATCGCGAAAGCGTGGTTTATCGCGGCATCAGAAGTCGAGAAGAGAGGATCGAACACGGTGAGAGCGGGCGTCATGGCCATACGCACCGTGCCGGCGGCAGTCGACGTGGTCTGGGCACGTAAAACCGAAGGCATTGACAGAGCCACACCAGCCCCCCCCTTCAACAGCTCGCGTCGAGATATTGACATGGCAAAACCCTCCCCTTCATTTTGACACAGCGTACACGCTCAAGGTGACTATCCGCGGCGTTCTCTGATGAGATTGGATCGCAAACCTGCAATGAACGCGGGCTCCACGCAGAACTTCGTACTTGTAGCCAGAGCCATATTGTCGCTGGCGCCACTATGGGGCCAGCGAATTCTCGCCGAGTGCCACGCAATGAGCCATCGGACGGTTTGGCAGGGGCAAGGTCGTCAGAGTCAATTATTCGACATGTGAGACTATCATCGATCTGCCTGACCTTTCCGGCTGCGTTTGCCAACCGGGGACATTTTTCAGAGCACCGTTTCTCGGGAACGGAGCTAGACGCATGCCGCATCCTTCAAGCGGCACTGGTGAAACACAACCGGTCGCCAATCTCGATCAGACCGACGCTCATTTTTTCTCGTCGGAAACGAGGGTTTTGGTTGAATCGATTGGGCGCCGCGCCCGCTCAATCTCTCCCCGTTTGGGGGGCAGGTCGGGCGCGAAGCGCCCGTTGGGCTCTCTCCACACGGGGGCTATCGATGGCGGAAGTACACCGCCCCTCCCCCAAAAGCGTCCCCAAAGCGGGAGAGGGGGCGCACCTCCCCCCTCGCGACCACATCGCGCGTTCGAGATGAGCAGACTAGATCTGCCGAATTTGGCCTAGGATTTGGACCCCGATCGCGATAAACAGCCGTTCCCCTGACCTACCCGGGAAGCGCAACCATGGACAAGTTCACCACGCTGGAAGGCGTCGCGGCGCCGCTGAAGATCATCAATGTCGACACCGACATGATCATTCCGAAGCAGTATCTGAAGACCATCAAGCGCACCGGCCTCGGCAAGGGGCTTTTTTCCGAGCAGCGCTATAACGACGACGGCAGCGAGAACCCGGATTTCGTCCTCAATCAGCCCGCCTATCGCAATTCGAAGGTGCTGGTAGCCGGCGACAATTTCGGCTGCGGCTCGAGCCGCGAGCACGCACCCTGGGCGCTGCTGGACTTCGGCATCCGCTGCGTGATCTCGACCTCGTTCGGCGACATCTTCTACAACAACTGCTTCAAGAACGGCATTCTGCCGATCCGCGTCTCGCAGGAAGACCTCGACAAGCTGTTCGACGATGCCGAGCGCGGCGCCAATGCGACGCTCACCATCGACCTGCCCAACCAGGAGATCCGCGGCCCCGACGGCGGCAAGGTCAAGTTCGAGATCGACCCGTTCCGCAAGCATTGCCTGATCAACGGCCTCGACGACATTGGCCTCACGATGGAGAAGAAGGCCTCGATCAACACCTACGAGGAAAAGCTCAAGCGCGAACGCGCTTGGGCTTGAGCTTGGGCCTGAGACCGGCTTTAAGTTTCGAGCCCCGGTGCGATGCGCGCCGGGGCTTTTTCTTTGCCCGCTTGTTCTTTGCCCTCTTGCGTTTGTCATTTATAGCTTCCGCGTATGTTGTCCGACGTTGTCACCCGCTCTCGGATATTCGCGTCGCGATTTATGGCCCTGCCGCGCTGACCAATGCGGTGGTATCGCGCCTTTTGTCGACAAGATCGAGCCGCCCCCCCCCCGGCGATTTCATCGGCCGCTTCAAGCAGATGTTCATCAAGCCGGGCGAGGTAGTCGAGCCGCGCGAGCACGAGACAATGCAGGTTCGTGGTGACATCGAGAAGGCCGCAGTGTTTCGCAGCCTCGAGAATCTGATGACGTTTCCTTCATGCGGAAGGCGGTAGAAGCCGGCCATAAGCAGCTCCACTGCGCCTATTTCGGCGTCGCAGAGGATCGCTGGTCGTGCTGGACGAGGCGCCGAAGGAATTCGGAAGCGTGCGCGAGGCGGCGTCGTACGCAATTTCAAACTCGTAGATTCCATGTGGCGATGAGCGAGCCCTATCCGGTAGGTTTGGGTTTCCACACTCGAACAACCATCGGAGAGTCTGATGCAAGCATCGACCGAGAGCGCGCCCGCCAGCGTGCAGCCTTCTTCGCCGTGATGAGCCTGCGATTGATCAGGACCTTGGCGACTGCACGGTCGGACACGTACCAGAACGGCAGCTCCGTTCTCGACCGGTGGTATCGTCGCGATTTGGCAGATGTAAGTCAGACCACGACGCGCTAAATGGTAGCCTTGTCGTGTAGCGCCTTCAGCGCCACGATGAACTACGCGGTCGAGCAGTCGGATTGGCGATGATTGAGCTCGAGATTCTCTGCCGCGAATAAACTGGCATTTCGGCTTGCGGCGGGCGCCGTGTTGCCATCGGCCTGCCCGTCTCGGCTGATGCCAAGACCAAGCGCACCTATGACGATCGCGGCCGCGTCTATTACGGTCCGAGCGGCCCCAACGTCGTCTATCAGCATGTCCACGCACCCGCATCTATGTCAGCAAGCGATTCTGGCTCGACGGCGGCACCGAGGTCAATCCGGGCGACCGCAAATTCTCCGACTACGACTTCCCGCCGGATGTCAGCTATCCCAGCTTCACGCGCGAGAACCGGAACCGTCCGATCGATCGCCAGCCGCTCAGCACGCCGGCTGACGTCGGCGGGTATCCCAGAAGGTTCCCGCTCTACTGGTAACAGCTTTGTATGAATCGAAATGGCCGGGCATTGCCCGGCCGTTTGCTTTTTGGGGCACCGTCATTCTGGGGCGATCCGACAGCATCGAACCCGGAATGACGATACGCTGCGCTTACGCGTGCAGCTTCTGCAATTCCTTCAAGATCGCTTCGCCCATCTGCGTGGTCGAGGCGGCGGTGGTGCCTTCCGACTTGATGTCCGCCGTGCGCAGACCGCTGG
>NZ_JBBIAR010000145.1:0-4182 GCF_054185165.1 Bradyrhizobium sp. UFLA05-109
GAAATCGCCGCCGTGGCAGCAGCCCTCAATGCTCGACCGAGAAAGACCTTAGGCTGGAAGACGCCGGCAGAGGCGCTTGACGAATTGCTGCCATGAGGGAAAAAGTCTGGTGTTGCGACGATCGATTGAATCCGCCCAATATGCTTCGGCGGAGTATCGCAAGATGATGCAGTCCGCCGGTTTTCGGGCCTCGATGAGCCGCAAGGCCGATTGCTATGATAACGCGCCGATGGAGAGTTTCTTTCACACGCTCAAAACAGAACTCGTCCATCACCAGCATTACGAAACACGTGAGGAAGCCACACGTGATATCTTTGCTTACATCGAGGGCTTCTATAATCGAAAGCGTCGTCACTCCGCCATCGGCTATATCAGCCCGATCGAGATGGAGCTAAAAGCCGCTTAACTCTGTCCATTTTTTCGGGGGAAGATCATTATTTCGCGATGCTCATCTCCGCGTTGATAGACGATGTCTGTCCAATCGAGCTACTATCCACGGGCAGCTCCCATTTGTTCAACAGTTGGGCATAAGTGCCATCGGCTATCAGCTGGTCTAGCGCCTTCTTAAGCGCTTCCCCGAGGTCCTTATTCAAGAATGCCATTCCATACATGATCTTGGTCAGGGGCTTTCCAATAGTCGCGTATACGTTTCCCTCAAGCTTATTTGTCTGTATCAGTGAACCTGCGCCCGTAAACCCGGCATCCACACGTCCCTGTTTCAACATCAATTGTTGTTCTGGTGTACTGTTGGCGCCAACCTGGACCACAGCAGGCCTACCTGTCTTGGAGCAATTTTCCTCGCTCCATCTTTCAACTGCTGTGGTCATTAGTGTGCTACTGCGCGAGTTAGCTACACGTTTTCCGCACAAAGCGTCGTGGCTCTTGAATTGATCCGCGTTCGCGCTGAGTGTGAAAAAGAAGTAAGGGTCGTAAACGAAGTCGATGAAGCTCACACCGTGTTCGCGCCTTTCGGGTATGTCCCCTATTACCCCCGCCCCGTAGATATCCACGCGTCCAGTCTTGAGCGGAGCAAAGCTGGCTAGCTCCGCCCAGTTGAATTCAACAAAATTGACTTCCGCGCCCACTTTTTTGGCCATAGCTCTGACTAGGTCAGTGTCGAATCCCATCAGCTCGCCAGATTTCGGATCCTTAAATTCGAATGGCGCATAATAGGTAACAGTACCCGCATTAATAACCTTCTTTGCATTCTGCGAGCAAGCCTCGCCAGCGGCTAGGCTTGCGGCGAGCGCGAGTCCGCTCATTACGAGACGAGTTGCGATTTTCAGCGACATAATTGGTCTCCCCTCTGCGTCATTCGAAAGAATCTGCGGTACGCCGAGTCAACCCAGCACCGCTGAGATGAACTCTCGAGTGCGCGCGTGTGTCGGACTAACGAGAATCTGGTGGGGAGGCCCGCTTTCAACTACGAGCCCATGGTCCATAAACAGAACTTGGCTTGCAGCTTCACGCGCGAAGCCGAGTTCGTGCGTAACGACCACCATCGTCATTCCCGATCGAGCGAGATCGCGCATGACCGCGAGCACTTCGCCAACCAGTTCGGGATCCAGTGCGGAAGTGGGCTCATCAAACAGCATAAGCGTCGGCTTCATCGCCAGCGCCCGCGCGATTGCCACACGCTGTTGTTGCCCACCAGAGAGTTCGATCGGGTATGCGTCACATTTATGCTCAAGGCCGACACGTTCGAGCAATTCACGACCGACTGCTTCGGCTTGCCTACGTTGGACTTTGAGTACTTGGGTCGGACCCTCGATAACATTTTCCAGAGCCGTCTTGTGCGGAAACAGGTTGAACCGCTGAAATACCATGCCCGTCGCAAGTCGCTGTCGTGCGATCTGGCGCTCCGAGAGTTCGTATAACTTGTTGCCTACACGACGATAGCCGACCAACTCCCCGTTAATCCACAATGCCCCGCGATTGATAACTTCCAGCTGATTGATGCAGCGCAGGAACGTGCTTTTCCCCGAGCCCGATGGCCCTATCACGCAGAGAACCTCGCCGCGGTTGATCTCCAGATCAATGCCCTTCAGTGCCTCGAACGACCCATATGACTTGCGCACGTCAACGGCCTTAAGGACGGGATTCATCTCGTTTGTTCCGGCTAGCGTGACTGAGCAGCCCGCCCTGCGCCGCGGGCGAAATACCGCTCAACTCGAGTCTGCAAAAAGGAGAGAACCGTGACGACGACTAGGTACCAAAAGGCCGCTACAAAAAGCAGTTCGATGACCCTGCCGTTTACGTAGTAGATGGTCTCTGACACATACATAACCTCGGAAAATCCAATTACGCTGGCCAGCGACGTCCATTTGACCATACCGATAAATTCGTTGCCGATCGGAGGCAGGATCACTCGCATTGCTTGAGGCAGGACTATTCGGCGCAACGCTTGGAAACGGTGCATTCCGATTGCGCGCGCGGCTTCATATTGCCCATCATCGACGGATAACAGACCGGCGCGCATCACTTCGGATGTGTATGCACCCTGATTGATCCCCAGTCCAAGCAGTGCCGCAACAAGTGGTGTCATCACGTCCACCGTGCGGATTTCGAACAATCCTGGAATCCCAATAATTGGAAACACCAGCGCAAGATTGAACCACAACAACAGTTGCAGCAACGAAGGGATGCCGCGAAAGAGCCATACATAAGAAAGCGCCGCCAAATTGATTATCGGACTAGCCGAAAACCGCATGATTGCAAGGGTCACGCCTAACGCAACACCGAGCAACATTGCCAGCACTGCCAGCAAGACCGTGTTGCCGAGTCCGATTAGGATGTTCCGTGCCGTGAGGTATTGCCCTGTAACAGACCACGCGATTTGCCCATGAGCGAACGCCAGAATGATCCACAAAGCTACCGCGAGAACCACCGCAGCGCCGAAATAACGACCCACCTGCCTTCGAGGCACGCGCTCGAATTGAGACAAATCTTCTATCTTACCGCCCTGATCGCTTTTCATTAACAGCTCACATATTTCAAGCAACAAACTATGGAGTCCGTTCCTTCGGGCTTAGTGCACTATCAGCTGTTGCGGTGCATGTGTAAGGCGTTCGCACTCCCCCTCTGTCACAAGCACGGTTTCTCCGAGTGACATCGCAAGACCGGCACTCTCATCCTGCATGATCATGTGCATGAACAGCACCATGCCGGGTTCGATGGGCAGCGGATTCCCTGTGTACATGAAAGGTTCTTCAGCCCAGGACGGCGGGTAAGTGGCGCCCAGGCTATAACCGCAAGCGTTGAGAAATTTCCCGCTGAACCCTGCCGCAGTCAGCGTGCTGGCCTTAGCGTCGAAAATGTCGCCAAGTGTGCGCCCCGGCTTCGCCACCTCTTCGCAGGCCTCCAGCGCGTCTCGACATGCCTCGAACATCGAATGGTGCCGCGGATTGACCTCACCGATCACGACGCAATGCATGAGGCAGGCGTGATAGCGTCGATAGGCGGCGCCGAACTCGTGAGTGATCTGATCCTTAGCAGCAATATGGCGGCGTCCACTATGATAGCGATACAGTAGCGCCGTCTCCCCGCTTCCCATCGGCCAAGCACCGGAACCCGGCGGGTCGCCATCTTGACGCATCACAGCGCCGTAGATCGCAGCGTAAATGTCGCCTTCGAAAGTTCCTGGCACAGACAACCGGTTGGCTTCAGGGAGCGCCGCGTCTGCGAGCATTGCGGCTTTGCGTACATACACGATCTCCGCTTCGCTCTTTACCCTGCGTAAGTCATCGACAAGCGCGGACGCGTCTTGAAGACTGCAGAACCCTTCAAGGGCTATATCAAGCATCTTGCCACGCTGCGCCGACAGCCCCACCGCGTGATATTCTACGCCAATTTGCCTTCCGCGCATTTTGCGCGCGTCAAGAAAGCGCCTAATCTCTTGCGCTGGATTCACGCCAGCTCGGTCAATCCAAATGTCGATGTCGGAAATGATCGAGGTATAACGGGCCAGGGCAGCATCGGGTGCCCGCGTCAACAGCGCCAAGGTTCCGTCAATTCCAACGAACAAAGTCTGGAAAGAGAGATAGCCGAGCCGGTCGAAGCCGGTGAGGTGATACATGCTTTCTTGTTTAAAGAGGAGGATTCCATCGAGCTTCTGCTCTTGGAGCTTGCGGCGACACCGGTTCAATCGACTGTCGAATTCGTAGCGGGTGAAATGAAGTCCCA
>NZ_JBBIAR010000146.1:0-4017 GCF_054185165.1 Bradyrhizobium sp. UFLA05-109
GCTTCGGGTATACCGCGAAGCAGCGCGTTGATAGTAGGATTTCGCGACTTGCCCTTCCTTCGCAGTCTCGTACTGCGCCCGGTAGGGCGGGGATAGTGACGGGGCTTCGTTAGCTCGAATGACGGTGAAGTCTTTGGGCGAGAGGATTGTTTGCGAGCTAGACGGCATGTCTCGCGCGTACGCCGCGGCGCCAGAGGTTGCGCTTCAGCCGAAGCGGACTGCGACCGAGGCGTCACACCGGACACATTGGGTTTCGACGGAGCTTTCCGAGAAGAAGCGCGAACGCCGGGCGGAAAAGCCAAGCCGCGCGCCGGAATTGGTGGTCATCCAACCTTTGAACGGTAGGAGATTTGCCATCCTGCGTCAGCCTCGATGATCTCGTACCTGCCGGCGGACGATGCCTCGCTCACGCGGCGCGTGAAAGTGCACGACGACCGCATATCGGCGCTTTTCGGCTATTCCATGCGATGCAAAGCCAACACTATCCACCCCGCGCCGACGCACGCTCCAGATCCTGCCGGCGGTCGTAGGCCGCCGTTCATAGCTGGCCTGCTTCTTGTTGGCTACCATGGTGTGGGGCTGCGGCGCCTTTTGGTTTGGCCGTCAGGTCAAGGTCGCACACCGCGCTTCGCACGCTTTGCTCGACATGGATCCTCCGATCTTGGACCACCTTCAGGCGCCAGTGCTGTTGATCCGGCGCAGTTAGGAACGCGCCCAGTCCACGGCAACGGTCACATTTTGCATTTGAGTGTGTCGGTCCTAGTCCAGTCCCGCGGCGCCTCCAGCGGCAGGGCGACGCGGCTGCGCAGGTAGTCGACAGCCGGCGCGCGCGGAGCGCGTCCCTCCACCCGGCCAAGTCCTGCTCTCCATCGGCTTGGCAATCGCGAGAGCAGCGGGGACCAGCACGTCGTTCGGCTTGGATGTCTTCGGGCAGGCCACCAGGTGCTCAAGGTGCGCGCCGCGAGCCCTGCATCGATCCGACTTGTCTCCGTCAGGAGATCGACGACGAAGCGCGGCTTCACCAGGTGCAGGCCGAATCCAGGTGCCGACCTGCTCCCGCTTGGTGGGGTACAAACCGGACCGGCAGGTCCGTTGCACGCGGGGCCGGAAGAAGCGCGGCAGCAAGATAACTGCATGATCCAGAACGACGTGGTGGCCTTCCGGGGACAGCTCGGCGAGAAACGAATCGATGCGCTCCACGTTCCCCAGCCTGACCTGCAAATCGAACATCCGGCCGACTTCGGCGGCGTCGTCCGCCCACCAAGACGAGCGGACCAGAAGCGCAGCATGTGTTCCGAGGGCTCAGCGGCCTCACAACCGCGACTGGATCGATGTGTCGCTTGTCTCCCAGCGTGCCATCAGATCTTCTGCCCGGCATCAAACCCTCAAAGGCGTCGGGCGGGCACAGTTCGTCCTCGGTGAATGGAAGATCGCCGAGCCCGGCCTGACCGCCAACCTGACGCAGCCACTCGGACAGGATCAGCGCCCGGTCAAGGGCACAGCAACCTCGAATTCTTCGTACTTCTCGTCGCGACCACTGCTGCCGCGGCCGAAATAGTCGGTATGTTCGGCGCTACCCATTAAAAGCGCGGCCGTCCAGCCAAGCGCGCATTCCAAATTGGTTGGCTCGCCTCCTAGATGCCGCTTTTCAGATAGGCTGAGAACGAAATCATGCTCCCTCACGTCCAGGCTTCGGCTTAACGGGAATGCAGTGGGCGCCTCGCAAGTGGTCCAGACATTACCTATCGCTTTCACCGTTATGTCGCAATTATAGACTATAATTCTAGAATCTATTAACGACGGGCTAATCAGGAAATCAATCAAAGAAGCGGATAGGCATGAGCATCAGTCGACAAGGTAACGGCGATTGCGATGGGGTGCACGAAATTTGGGACTTTGTGGCCGGGAAGATTCAAGAGGCACCGGGATTGAGATGCCTCGTCCAAGAGCGGAGTACATTGCTTCTCCTATCGTGCACCGGCCTGATTGGTCATTTCGACCTGAATGGAACGGAGATCAGAAACGAGACCGATTTCGCAGCCTACTTGTGGAACGGATTTGCGGTGAATGTTGCCGTGCCAGGCGATGGCATCTCGGGTAGACCGTGCATTGGACTCCCGCTAACCAAGCCAGCGGCAGAACTCGATAGCACCTGCAATCGCATAATCGCTGCGTGCGTTGCGTTGTTGAGCGAACTGGTATGCGATGGCGAGATGGACTGTTGTCAGGTCTCGTCTGAGGTCGAAGGAACATCCACTGGGGCCGGTCCTTCCGGTGTAAGCGGTCTTGCGCAGCACGTCCGTGTCGTAGAGCAGATGCGTCAGCCCCGGCGTCCCCGGCCGAAGGGCTTCGACGGAAATCCGCCTCACTCCCCCGAACTCGGTCGAGACCCGTGTATGCTTGAAAGCCACAGTGATTTTCTGCTCCTTTCGAATGATTCCTTGAGCACGAGACCCTTCGGCGTCCGGCCTGCCCCAAAGTGGCGAGGAAAATTGGCGCCATCAACCGGTTCCTCTTCACCCCGACTACCGATCTTGTCAAAAGCTTCAAGGGGAAATGCATGAACTTGGTCTCGAATCCAGCTGTCAGGTTGGAAGCTTGCCCTCGCTTTAATTCTTGGCCCGCGCGCATAAGCCTATTTGAGAGGGCGAAGATCAGCTTCATCTCTGTCGACTGACTTCAAGGGGACTGACCGCGGGCGAAATTCGCCACGGCTGCGACGTCCGCATCGCTTCATCGTTTCCAAGCCTCCGGTCTGAATGTCCTGCGGCACATTGGCGCCGTATAGTATTCCAAACGATCATATCAGATTGAAATTTGGTCCTTCCGATCTCCGAAAATGGGATGCGGACATCTTCGCTTAGAGATAGATGCATAGCGGCGTTGACGGTTCGGCTTCGCAGGGTTGTGATCTTTCTGATTGCACTTGGCGCCGCGCCGGCCCGATCCCGGCCTGATTGTGCTTGTCGCCCGATCCCACATCGCGCCGGTCCGCACACCAGGGAACGACAGATGGCACGTTCGGCTAAAACTGCAGATACGGGCTCAATATCCGCTGTCGAGATCAACAACGTTGTGCATGGGGCGTCCGGCTAGGAACGCCTCGAGATTCGTGAGGAAAAGGTCTACAGCACGGGTAGGCACACTCGTCTGGCTACGGCCGGAGAGATGCATAGTAATCAGGCAGTTGTCCAACCCCCAGAGCGGATGCTCAGGCGGGAGAGGCTCTGGAGACACCGTATCGAGAAAAGCCCCGCCAATGCGCCGCTCGCTCAAGGCGGCAAGCAGGGCACTTTGATCTACCAGTGCGCCACGACCAACGTTTACTAGCCAGGCGCTGGGCTTCATGCTGGAAAGTTCTTTCTCACCAATCATGGCCCGACTTTCGGCAGTTGTGGGCGCAGCCAGCACCACCCAGTCGAAGTCGCCTAGGCGGGCGCGCCATTCATCCGGACCCAGGGTGCCGTTACTTCCGGAGCGCGTCCCACCCTCCACCACGACGCCAAATGCCGCCAACCGCGTGGCAATGCGGCGGCCTATGGCGCCCATACCAACAACCAGGGCACGCGAGCCATCGAGCTCCATCTGCCCAGGCGCGCAAGATGTCCATTCACGGCGGTCGGCGAGACGCACCACACGGTCGTATCTCTTGGCGGAAACCAGAACACCCATGACGGCATAGTCGGCCACAGCCGCGGAGACAATCCCCGAGCCGTTGGTCAGGACTATTCCCCTCTCGCGCAATAGACCAGAGTCAAGGTGCTCGATCCCGGCGCCGAGTGTGAACAGCCAGCGAAGTCGTCGAGCACGGCCCAACTCGGCGAGCAGCCTGGTCTGCTGCTTATCAATCCACGCGATCTCAGCCTCCAAGATAGGGTCGAAGGACGCCGTGTCGTCGTCGTACCAGTCGACCTCGATGCCACGTGGGAGATGCTTTTCGAGCAGGCCGCGGGCCGTGCCGGGTAGAACGGCTTTCATGGAACCTCCGTCATAACCCCGGCGCGGCGCAGCAAGGGC
>NZ_JBBIAR010000147.1:0-3337 GCF_054185165.1 Bradyrhizobium sp. UFLA05-109
GATGGAGAAGCGTGGAACGAGCGGGCGGAAATCGACGACCAGGGCCGCTATAAGGTGCAATTTACGTTCGCAGATGAAGCAGCGCCGAGAGGACGTGGCAGCGACTACGTGAGGAAGCTCGAGCCTTACGTTGGCCCGAGTGAAACCGGGCTCCATTTTCCTCTAGTCGCCGGAACGGAAGTCCTGGTTGGCTACATGAACGGCGATATCGATCGGCCGGTGGTGGTCGGGGCGGTGCACAATCCCGATATGAAGAGTGTGGTGACATCCGAGACGCACTTGTTCAATCGCATCAAGTCGCAATCAGGTGCCTTCATCGAGATATACGATGGGCCTGCCTGATTTCTGCATCTCGTAGCGCTTTATGACCGTCTGGCGACCCGCGACCCGCGAGATCGACCCGCTATTAGAAGCGATCGTCAATGCAGCGCGCGCGACCATCCTGCCAACACCGACGATTAACGCTCCGCCGCCGTCGTCCGATGGCATTCGCTCACAACTGCTTCGCGATGGACGCGAATTGCGCCTGCGGCTATCGACGCAGTATCTGAAGCAGCAACAACGCGGTCCTCGTACAGTCGTCATCTACGCCGTGCGAGGCAATGCGGTCGTCGACAAACACATCGGTTATCGCGTGACGGGGCAGGCTGTGCTCGACGTTGCCACGCGTGCGTTTCTGGATGTCGAGTGCGAGCTGGAGTCAGCAGGTTCTATTATGCTGTGAGGGATCGCTATACTTGCGCAGACAGCCTAACGGGGACGGTGTGCCGAAATCTGCGCATCGCTCTTTGACCGGGATGACCAAAAGGTTGGTAAACACAAAGGAACTCTGGTCGACGACGTTGGCATGGATGTTGCGATGTCCGTCGTGTCCGTTCGTGAGGGCGCATACCAGACAATGGAGGCGAAAGTGGCGCTTGAAGCTTACATAACAATCAAGGGCAAGAAGCAGGGCGACATCTCCACAGATGCGTCCAAGCCCGATAGTATCGGGCAGGTCGCCAAGAGCGACGCCGACAACCAATCAAAGATCACCGTCGTTGCCTTCACCAGTGGAATCATTGTCCCGCGCGATATGACGAGCGGCGTCGCCACCGGCGCGCGCAATCATCAGCCGGTGGTCTTCACCAAGTTCTTCGATCGTGCCTCGCCGCTACTCTGGCAGGCACTAGCCACCAACGAGGTGCTTGAAGAAGTGGTGTGCGAGTTCTACCGCGCCGATCCAGGGGGGATGCCGAAGCCGCAAAACTTCTTCAAAATGTCCTGGAAGGACGCGACCCTCATCGAAGGCAAGGCGTTTGTGCCACTGACGATCAACCCGCAGAACAACTTCTTCCAAAACATGGAGGACTGGTCGTTCACCTACAAAGAAGTGAAATGGGAACACGTTCCCGGCAGTACCACCGGCGAAGACAAGTGGTGAACGACTTCAGCTCAGCGCCGCTTTGCGACGGCGATAGCTGTTCCAGCTCGGCTCGGGCTCCGCTCTTTTGGGGGCGCCTTGCCCGTGCAGGGCTGAGGACGGTAAAAGACGAGCGCGGCGATGGTTGCGGTCGAGCTCAAGTCGTTGGTCGCGCGGCCTTAACGTTTGTAGCCAGGGGTAGCGTCGCTTCGGGGCTTTTGCGTTTCGTGCGGCAAGTGATTTCGAACTCGTCGTGCAGCATGCATGGCAAGCCTCCATTGGACGATTTCATCAATGCCGACGAACACGCCTCGTTCGTCTACGGCCATCTGCATTCTCGTCAATCCAGACTGACCGGTCTTGATTGAGGTTAGCTCAATTCCGTCTTCGGCAGTTGATGAGGCTAGCGCGCCGAACTGAAACTGTTCGCGCGCGAACGACAGCTGACCGTGTGCTGCTTCTGACGGTGGTGCAACGCATGTCGGAGTTAGAACACCGGAGTCCGGTTGTCGCGCGCGAACCTTCAAGCTTGAGAATTTGCGTTGATTCCGTTGGCGCGGCGCTTGCTTTTGAGATGCTCCAACAGGGGGTGGGTGCGGAGTACATTCTGGCTCGGAGATGGACTATGACGGATAGTCCGCCACACAAAAAGCAAAGGCATGGCTCGCCAGACAAGCCCTCTGACCAACATGAGACGCTCGACTTCGATATCGACGAGGCACTTATTTCCCGCTTCGAAACGGAAGCCAAAAGGAGTGACCTCGCCGGGAATTACGTGCGATGGACGGCAAACGCGGCGCGAAGGTTTAGCGGATGGCTTCGCAAGTCCGGAAGGCCGCCAATGGCCAATCGGCTTAACCAACTGAATGCCGATGTGCAGGCCTATACAAGGGAGCTACGACTTTTTGAGGAGGAGGTCCGTACGCTCGAAAGAGCGCTGACGCGCCTTCGAGAGGTCGTTGCTGGAACACCGGTGGGTCGCCGCACCGCCAAGTCCGGCGATCATCTCAAAGCAAAGTGTGCCGAGGACGAGAGCCTTATTTCGTACTTGAGGAGGAGGGTACCTCGCCTCTGCAGCCGACCACTGTCAGCGATTACGCGTCGGTTCTTCGCGGGTTCAGTGATTGGCTCCACGAGCGCAAAATGGAGCCAATGGCGGGCCGCCTTCACGACGATACGTTGACGCAGGATGCTAAAGAGTACAGGGCTTATGCCCCCAAGATCATGTCCGCGTTGAGGTACCTTCGAGAGGCATACCGCGAACACGAGGACCCGAGCGCCGGGGCACGCACTCAGCAGCACGTCACTACTGCGTCGAATGCGCCCGCGACATCAGAGCCGCGTGAGGATGGTCAAGGTGCGCCTGTGGCGGATGTCTTTGGGCCATTGTCGGCTGCGAGGCCTGGGGAGTCGGCCTCCGCGTACGGCGGTTCGACGGTGCCCGGTGTGTCGCCCGAGGTCGCGGGGTCGCCAGAGGCCTTCGTCTTGAGGGAGGAGGACTATGAACTGGTGAGGCCATTTCTGGAAAGCATGGCAGCCCCTTCACAGCACGGCGCATCGCCGGCACTTCCTCAATCTAACGGACGCGTTGATGTTGCGTTGCCGCCGTCGCCTCCCCCCGCCGGACCATCGTCATTTGCAGCTGCTTCGGAGGCGTCCTCGAGATTCGGTGGTCGCCGGCTAGTTGAGGATTTCGGACATATCGTCGGTTGGGCTGGCAGCACGGTACCCAAACGGCCCCGGACGTGCTGATCCGCGCACTTGATAGAGACCGGCTCCTGCCGAGGCCATTCCAGCCGACAAATTTCTGCATCCACGGTCTGCCCTATACCGCGCACTGGGCAGGAAGACGCGAGGTGGTGACACCAACTAATCCGCTAGGTATTGAAATTATTCTGATTCCGCAGCCTGAACACCACGGATCAGTGCAGGAGC
>NZ_JBBIAR010000148.1:0-2977 GCF_054185165.1 Bradyrhizobium sp. UFLA05-109
GGCTTGGCAAACCGACCTGAGCATCGAAGAGATGCAGGTCGTGACCGACCTGGTTGGGGCGGAGCTTTTGATAGAGCTCGGTTATGAGAAGGACCTTCAGTTCGCAAAGCAAGCCGGCGTCGTTGATAGGGGGGCGGAAGTAACCCAAGGCTATCGCCACTTATTTCAAACGTGCTGGGATTTTCTGGACGGCAAGACAGGAGGATCATTCGACATCCCCGCTGACGGCACCGAGCTAGGCAGTATCGATCGGCAAACTGAAGAAAACTCCTCGTTGGCTTTCGGCCCCTCGGTATTTCAGCAAGCGCAACGTCTGGCCGCGACCAAGAGGGAAGAGAATTTGCGGGCGGCACATTCAATCGCGGCGCAGTTGAATGAGGAGCTCACGGCTTCGAAGGCCGATCGAGATGCGCTGCCCGGAGGCCATTCGTGATGGCGTGCCAGCATCTGTGACGTTGCGGGGCAAGATCATACGGCCTGGGCAGACCTCGTCATTTCAGAGCCAATCTGAGACGCGGATTCAAATCGCGCGCATCAACGTGGCATTTAGAACCACAATTGCGACATTTGGGACACAGATGGCCGAGGTACCCGGCACAGGTCAGGACGATTGCTCGCTTGCTCTCATCAGAAATCTCCTGATCGCCAGGCGCATACGCAACACATAGGCCGCTCTTCTACAATTAAGCTCGCTAAACTTCAGGGAACTTCAGCGCCATGAAGCGTCCGAGCGCTTGACCTCGGCCGCCCTACCCAATCCAGCCAGTCTGGCATCAGAGCTGACGTCCGCTTACTCCAAGCGAGATGAACCCGCAGGGCGTGGCGGCAGCCAGCGATGTCTAGGCAACACTCCCATACTTTGCGTCGCAGGTTTGGTCACGATGGCGAATGACTACTTTCTCAGTCGGGGAATGATTTCGTGGCTCTGCTATTCTTTGCGAGACGAAGGCCGGAGCAACGCACGGTGGCCGCGGCGCATCAGCGCCAAACCAGCCTTAACCAAGCGGATAACTAGGCTGCGCAGGTCGTTAGTTTTCCAGGCGCGCTCGGAGACGCGTCTTGAACCAAACAACACCTCGGCGATTGCGCGATAGGAGGCGCCATCCATGCTTAAATCGAGGGCGCGCAGCGCCAGCGCAAATCGCTTACGTCGTTGCGCCGATAGGTGATGAAACGGAGGTCCGGGCGAGCGACCGTTGATCGCACGCCAGAAGCAATGTGCGGCATGGGCACGGATCTCAAACTCGGCATCAGGCAGTAGCTCGAATGCATAAGTGGCGCCGAACTTCGGGGCCTGTTTCAGCCACAGATGATGCTTGGCTCCGTGAATGCGCAATACAACGTGCCAACCATCCGCTGCTTTTCTGATCCTGTCCGATGCA
The DNA here is from genome assembly GCF_054185165.1 of Bradyrhizobium sp. UFLA05-109. Classification (NCBI taxonomy): domain Bacteria; kingdom Pseudomonadati; phylum Pseudomonadota; class Alphaproteobacteria; order Hyphomicrobiales; family Nitrobacteraceae; genus Bradyrhizobium; species Bradyrhizobium sp. UFLA05-109. Next base: position 1,383 of record NZ_JBBIAR010000148.1, read on the forward strand.
GGATCGGCGAGCGCAAGGCCAGCGGCAACGATATCCGAGCCGGAAGCGCTCCGAACGATCGGTAGCACCGCTGGGAAAGCCTCCGGCGCCCAGAAGATGGTCTGCTGATGAAAGGACCTCTGCGGGTCATGAGCGAAAGCAGAGGCCCCATCTCCTCCGAAATTCAGGAGTCACCTGCTCGCGTTTCGAAACCGCGCCTCGATAGTCAGCTTGATACTCGGGAATGCGACGGAGGATTTCCCAGGCGAAATCCGACATCTCGCCATCTTTGACGCTCCGGTACGACTCCGGTGAGCGCCAGTCCAATTTAGACACTGCTGTGATCTCCCGCCAAATCGAAATTGCGGCGGAGTGTCTATAAAGCTTGGGGTTGTTGTGGAAGCCACGAATTGTGCATCACGCGTGATGCACAAAGTCGATCACGCCATCAGCGGGAGAAATTCATTCTTCTTGCGCAACTTAGACGACAATTTTTTGCTATTTGGGGACGCCAGCGCGAAGCAAGTCGCGGTAGCCGTGGTCCGCCATCCACTTTGCGCGTGCCAAATGGCTGTCGAATGCATTGCGAGCGCGCCCTGGCTCGCGATCCGGATCGATATGCAACACGATCCTGGCAACTTCGCTCCAATCAGCGCCATCCGCCTCGGCATCGAGGAGCCGCAAATACGTCACCAGATGCTGCTCGTCGTAGGACGTGAGCGCCGCATCTGTGGGCGCCAAGTCCGCGACATCGGGGTCAAGAGGCGTTTGCATGAGAATCCCGCAAAGTATGAGAACAAACGTGTCGGTGGCGACTCGACGCGCGGGGCTTGCTCGCTGAAGGTCGCGCCTTAGCTCTATTCCCTGGTTCGGTCCTAACCCAGGATACATATTATAGGAGATAAACCTCCTAGTATGTAAAGACGCAACTTGCGCAGATGGACATGCGCAAGTTGGTGGGGCGGAATTTCTTAAAGCTGCGGAAGCGGAAGGGCTTCACGCAGGAGAAATTCGCCGAGGCCTCCGGCTTCACTCAACAATACATTAGCAAGTTGGAGTGTGGTCAGCGCAATCCGACTGTAGTGACGCTGTTCGAGCTCGCAAGCACGCTGGGCGTCAGTCACGTCGACCTTATCTTGCCTGACGAAGAATTTTGCAAAGCACGTCCCAAGATCGCGAAGCGAAATTCATAAATCCGATCGATTGCCGCTCAATCCGGCGGCCTGGACCAGTTTTTCTGTCGGCTTCAAAGAACGCCCCGTCCGAGTCGATCGGGCGGGGCGTAGGCGGGGCGAGGCTTACTCGGCGGACTTGCGCGGCCGCGACCAGAGCAGCGTGTAGCCTTCGCCACCTTCGTCGTTGAACAGGTTCGCGTAGATCGGCGCGTTGAACGAGGGGTCATCGAGCTTGAGCGAGAGGTAGTCGCGGCCTTCCTCGGAGCGCTTGGACCAGGCCGCCCCGATTTCCGCCCGGCCCACATAGACGCGGTGGCTGGGAGCGTTTTCGTTGGTGCGGTTGGCCTCGGCGACGATGCGGACACCCCTGGCCTGCAGGCTCAGCGTGACGATCTCGCCCTGGAAATCGGAGCCGACCTTCTTGAAAGAACCGATGCTAGC
>NZ_JBBIAR010000149.1:0-2574 GCF_054185165.1 Bradyrhizobium sp. UFLA05-109
CGATGCGGCGCTTCGGTGATCCGACCCAGGAGCTCCATCATACGAGCTTCCGAAATATCGCTTTGCGGCTCCGAGATTGCTGGCATTGGCACTCACCCTTGGATCAGCCCAGAACGCCCAAGCGTCCTCAGGCTTGCGTGGCACATAATTTTTGATGCGGTCCTACGTTAAGGTCGAGCCCGGTCAGGCGAGAGCATCATTCGAACTTGACCAGCCCCGATCCAATATTCGCCGTCACCTGCTCAGTTGCTGGTCGACCCGCATCCTTCTCGCACATAACGAACACCGGCCAAAGTCATTGACGCCAGCGTACAACCAAATTTGGTAGCGGCCCCTTAGCGCGATCGTGAAGGTCTTAAGGGGGCATGAATTGATTTGAGTTTTAGCGGCTATCATCGAAAGAAGGAAGAGTTTGAGTGTAAGGATGCCCTCCGAATTCTGGTAGGGAAAGAGACGCAGCCGGGTCGGCGGCCGCATCGTTGGCACCGTAGGCACCGGCGGCAAGACCTGCAGCAGTCGCACAACTCACGTTCCAGATGCAGCATTGGTAATTGCGGACCTGATCCTGGGCTGAGAACGAAGCCGATCCCTAGTGCCGCCAACACCAGTGCTGGCAGCGTCAAAATCGGAGCTTGTGCCCGGCATGGCATCGGCACCCAGATTCCCTCCTAGCTTGATGCACGTGTCAGTGCCGGGGATGTAATGGAAGCCGGCTCCATACAGCGAGCATATTTTCAAGCGGATCGCCTTCACAGGGAAATGGACGGGCCAATTTACCGCGCTATGCTCTTCGGCAGCTGATTCACGGCACAGCTAGTGCCTGCAGCCTCTCGTATGGGAGGCGCAGTTTTGGTTTCAGCAACGGTGTCCGCTCTTTGATTTGGTGGAAGGCGTCCCAAGTGAGGCGGCGACCCGCCAGTTTGCGGCTACACAACATCTTGCGGCAATAACGCGTAGATGGCGTTGAGCACCATGGCGCAAGCGCCGTGGACGATCTCGTCCTCCAGGGTCGCGATTGCCAGCCGCCCTTGTCGGCCATCCGCTACGTATGCCCGGCGCGATGGATGAGGCCGATACGCCCCGGTAGACACTTCCGTGGAGATCCTCGAGATTGCGCTCGAGGTCTATCTCATAGTCCTGCCACCTCACCCCGTCGATTCCCCGGCAGCCTTGCGTTTGACCGCGAAGAATGCTGCCGAGAGTGTGTCGACTTTGACCTGATGGAGAAGCGCGGTGAACCGGCTCCTTCTTCCTTTGCCTTGCGGATTGCCGTACGCGGTTCAGCGCCGGGGCACGCGCGCCCAGGTCTGCGTCCCGTGCGTGCTTTGCTGATCCGCATTTCCCTTGGTCGCTGCCCTTTACTCCGCCACCTCCGCCGGTGGTGGCCCGGCTTGTTCGGCGACTTCCCGGCTACTACGGCAGAGTCAGACTCCTCCGGATCGTGCATTGACGCGCTTGAGCATGTTGCCTTCTGCTACACAGACAGCGTCGGCCCCGGGATCACTTTTCTATCGCGGCTCAATGGTTGGCCCGCATGCCCCCTATCGACGCTTCGCCGACATCCTCGCGGATGCCTGCGCACGGCTCGGAGACCTGATGACTTGGCAATTCCGCAACACGTCAACCCAGCTCCGCAGGGGATCCGCCAAGCGCTTACTGAACGCCTGAGGCGGCCACGTGGGTGTGTTCCCCGGCTACAAGTCTAACGATGGTGATCCGAACGCGTGGCCGTCGCCGGGGTGACATTCAAAGCGGGCGACAAGATCGGTTACAGCTACGAATCCGACATGCAAGATATAGCTGGCATTCTGCGAAACGTTCGCCGGGGCACAGTTCTCGGACTTCTGCGTTGTCACGAACCATGGTCACGAGCCCGGCAATTGGAGCCAGGAGCCGCCTGATTATGTCCGATCATTTGCGCACAGGCGGATCGATACCGGTGCCACTGCACATGTCGGACATGGGCCGCACCGGTTGCGCGGCAACGAGATCTACAAGGGTAGACCCAGCCCGGGGAATTTTATCTTCATCTCCGGACAGATCGCCATCGAAAATGACGTGGGAGTGATCAGACTGCTGCCGCCTCGCTGCCATGATCGGAGTTCGCATGTGAATTGGACTATTCGCGAAACTCGTGCTGCACCTCGGATGATAGCGGGGCACGAAGCATTGGCAGTCGCTTGCGCAACGCTGCTCCGATGCGCCGCTCATGCGGGGTTGAGGAAGAACATAAGGAGCGATACAGCATTCCGGCTCGACCGTTGCAATTTGCTCGACCACTCCATCAGACTCGGCATCGGTCAGCGGCGTGACGACGACCTCGCCCTTTAAATCGATTGCCGGCAATCTCGAAGCGCCGCTTGCTCGACACGAGCGGCAGCGGCGCTTCCATCTTCAGATCGGACATCAACGGACGCACCTGTCAGCCGATCTCGATGAGGTCGCGGTGGTGATCATCGTAACACGGCCACCCGAGCGCGCGATTAGCGCATTGGTAGCTGTACCCGAATCGCTCGATCGCGGCTGGGTTAATGCCAGGGCGCTGGCGGAGATTCGTCAATTTTCGAGGATGGC
>NZ_JBBIAR010000014.1:0-150156 GCF_054185165.1 Bradyrhizobium sp. UFLA05-109
GAGGAGGTGGAGGCGGAGGCGGGGGTGCCGGGGGCGTTGATCCCTTTGCGAGCACGTCCGCAGGCCAGAACAGAAGTACGCCGGCGCCGTCCTATCCAAATCGCTCCAACACGAAGGCCACCCAGAAGGGCAAGAGGCCCTACAACCAGTCGGGCATCGGCGATCCTGCCTTTGCGGCGGCCTATCGCGCCGCCTACGACACGATCTACGAGCGCAACGACTACGCCTCCGCGATCGCACAGTTGAAGGCGCTCGGCCGCGAAGACAACCCGAACGTCGCCAATCTCATCGGTTATTCCTATCGCAAGCTCGGTGACTACAAGCAGTCGCAGGTCTGGTACGAGCACGCCCTGGCGATCGATCCGAACCACGTGCTGACCTGGCAGTATTACGGCCTGTGGCAACTCGAACAGGGCAATCGCGAGCAGGCGATGTATCACCTGGAAAGGATCGCCGCGATCTGCGGTACGAGTTGCGAGGAATACAAGTCGCTCGCGGCGGCACTGGATAAGCCGACGGGCACGGCGTTGGTGTATTGAATTCGTAGGGTGGGTTAGCGAAGCGTAACCCACCTCTTCCGTCGCAGAACGGGAACACCTTTGGTGGGTTACGCCTTCGGCTAACCCACCCTACAAGGTGACAAGCCGCAAAAATTTCCGCATTGTCCCGGCCGGGGGCGCGATCGGGACAATTGGATGCCGCTGACGCGCGACAAGATCATTGGCCATGACCTCGAACGTCTGGCCTTCCGCTTCACCATGCTGAGTGATGGCGAGGAAGTGACGTGCCAGATCAGCGACGCCGCGATGGATGAGCTCGCCGGCATGCAAGGTACGGAAAGCAGCGCACGCCAGGCGCAATTCCTCTCGCTGCGCGAGACGATCGAACGGATGGCGTCAGACCTCTACGACGAGGCGCCGCGCTTCAGGGGATACGTGGTGCGGATTTTCACCAAGCATCTGGGGAGGTAGCAGCAACAGGCCCAATGTCGTCCTGGCGACGGCCAGGACGACACCGAGTGTGCGACGCGCATCTCGCGCTCACTGCTCCAAATTCTTCAGCAACAGCTTGAGCGCCGTCGCGGCAAACGTCTCCATGTTCGCCAAGCGGTCGTTGCTGCCGGTTTCCAGCGTCATCACCTCGGCCGCAGGGCCGGCGATTGCCATGCAGCTATGGCCGGCGGCGTCGCCGTAGCGATTGCCGGTCGGGCCGGCCGCGCCGGTCTCGGACAGGCCCCAGTCGCAGTCGAAACGCTCGCGCATCCGCTCGGCGAGCAGTTTTGCGTAAGGCTCGGACGACGAGCGAAAGCTCTTCATGCCGTCATCCGAAATATCCATCAGCACGCGCCGCGCATCGCGCGTGTAGACGACGGCGCCGCCGAGGAAATAGGCCGACGCGCCGGGCACCGCGAGCAGGCTTGCGGCGATCAGGCCGCCTGCGGAGGATTCCGCCACCGCAATCGTCTGTTTGCGCGCGATCAATTTGGCCGCGACCTGTTCCGCAATCCCCACGAGCTCTTTCATCTTGCGCTTCACTCCCGAGCAGCCTAGCTGCTCTCTTCTAGCATATGACAGCGGCGCTGGCCGAGTTGCAGGCGGCTTGCAGGCCTGCTTGAATGGCATCAACAAGCGATGCAGCCAAGCGCGCGTGAAGAGGAAGCGTCATGACGTCCCTGATCGCCGGCGGTGTGGACTGCGACGTGCACCCGGCGGTGCCGCACCTCACCAGTCTTTTGCCGTATCTGGATGATTACTGGCGTGACCAGGTGACGACGCGTGGCATGGTCGATCTGATCTCGCAGTCCTATCCGCAGAATTCGCCGATCACGGCACGCCCCGATTGGCGTCCTCAGGCCGGCAAGCCGGGATCGCAGCTGGAGGACATGCGGCGCCATGTGCTCGATCCCTTCGCGCTCAGCTACGCCATCTGCAACCCGCTCTATGGCGTACAGATGGTGTTTTCCGAAGACATGCAAAACGCCTTCTGCCGCGCGCTGAACGATTGGCTGGCGAGGGAATGGCTCGACCGGGAACCGCGGCTGCGCGGCTCGATCGTCGTCCCCTTGCAAAATGTCGAGAAGTCGGTGGCCGAGATCGAACGCTGCGCGGCGGACAGGCGCTTCGTGCAGGTGCTGATGCTCGTCATGGGCGACACGCCGCTGGGAAAGCGCGCGCTGTGGCCGATTTATTCGGCTGCGGAGCGGCTCGACCTCGCGGTCGGTATCCATGCCGGTTCCGCCTATCACAATCCGCCGACCGCAGTGGGATGGGGCTCCTATCACATCGAGGACTATGTTGGTCAGGCGCAAGCGTTCCAGACTCAGCTGACCAGCCTGATCGTCGAGGGCGTCTTCGCCCGCCATCCGCGGCTGAAGATGGTGATGCTGGAATCCGGCATCACCTGGATCGCGCCCTTTCTCTGGCGGCTGCACAAGTTCTGGCGCGGGGTGCGGATGGAGACGCCTTGGGTCGACCGCGCGCCACTGGAAATTGTGCGCAGCAACATCCGCTTCTCGTTACAACCATTTGACGCACCGCCGGACCAGGCGACATTAATTCGCCTGTTTGAGCATATGCAGTCCGGCGAATTAGTCCTATTCTCCACGGACTATCCGCACTGGCAGTTCGACGGCCAGGACGCGCTGCCCGAAGGTCTCGCCCCCGATCTCGTGCGCAAGATCATGATCGACAATCCGCGCGCCACCTATCCCCGCCTGAGTTAGCCGCTGCCAAAGGAGGCAAGGCGATGAATATCCAGTTCCGCGAAGCGTCCGAGTCCGCGTCTGCCCTGACTACCAAGACCGCAATTGCGGACTGCGATATCCACCCGTCGCGTGCGACCCGAACCGAGCTCTATCCCTATCTCGCCAAGCGCTGGCAGCATCATCTCGACGTCTACGGCGTGCATGCCTATCAAGGCATGATGGAAGGCCCGCCCTATCCGAAAGCCCAGCCCAACGCCTCGCGCCGCGATGCCTATCCACCGGAAGGCGGTCCGCAAGGCTCTTCGCTCTCCTTCATGCAGGAGCAGCATCTCGATCCCAACAACGTGCAACTGGGGGTCCTCAATCCGCTCGGCACCGGGCAGGGCATTCGCAATCACGAGCTCTCAGCGGCGCTGTGCTCGGCGATCAACGATTGGCAGATCGACAAATGGACCAGCAAGGACAAGCGGCTGAAGGCCTCGATCGTCGTCGGCAATGAGGATGCGATGACGGCGGCCGCCGAAATCCGCGAGCGTGCTGGTGACAAGAACTTCGTGCAGGTGCTGCTGCTGAGCCGCAACGTCGAGCCGCTCGGCCAGCGTCGCTATTGGCCGATCTACCAGGCCGCGGAAGAGGCCGGCCTCCCGGTCGGCGTGCATGCCTTCGGCTTCGGCGGCAATCCGATCACGCCGTCGGGCTGGCCGAGCTATTACGTCGAGGAGATGGTGGGACATTCGCAGTGCCAGCAATCGGCGCTCGCGAGCCTCGTACTGGAAGGCGTGTTCGAGCGCTTCCCGAAACTGAAGATGGTGATGATCGAGGCCGGCTTCGGCTGGGCGCCGTCGCTCGCCTGGCGGCTCGACAAGGTCTGGCAGCGGCTGCGTAGCGAGGTGCCGCATGTGAAGCGGCCGCCGTCCGAATATATCCGCGCGCAGGTGTGGTGGACGACGCAGCCGATGGAAGATCCGGAGCGGCGCGAAGACCTGTTCGACGTCATCAAATGGGTCGGCTGGGACCGGCTCCTGTTCGCGACCGACTATCCGCATTGGGACTATGACGAGCCGTCGCGCGTGCTGCCGCCGGGGGTGAATGAGGCCAACCGCGAGGCGTTCTATCTGGGTAACGCGCGGACGCTGTACGGGATCACCGCATGATCCGAAAAAGTGTGCAGCGGTTTTTCGATCAGATCATGCGAAAGACATAAGGCATGGCCCGTCACGTCATCGCCTCGGTGGAGGAGCTTCCGCCGGGGACGCGAAAATTTCTTGAGATCGACGGGCGGCCGATCGCGGTCTTCAACATCAAGGGCGAGTATTTCGGCCTGCTCAATCGCTGTCCGCATCAAGGCGCGGCGTTGTGCGAGGGACCGCTGATCGGGCTCGCGCAATCAAAAGATCCCGGCGAGATCGAATACACCAGGTTCGGCGAGATCATCCGTTGCCCCTGGCACGGCTGGGAATTCGACGTGCGCACCGGTCAATCCTACTGCGATCCGCGCCGCTTCCGCGTCAAGGCGTATCCGGCCCATGTCGAACCGGGCACAAGGGTCGTGAAGGGGCCGTATGTCGCCGAGACGATTTCGGTGCGCGTCGAGAGCGACTACGTGGTGGTGGAGCTGTAACCCCGCTGTCATTCCGGGCTCGATGCTGCGCATCGCCCCGGAATGACGATGCGGCTAGTGGCCGGCGACCGGCTCGGCCACCGGATCATACGTCGCGACCGCCTTGCCGCCGCCGCGATAGACGGTCGCCGCCGCGATGATGCCGAGCACGGCGGCGAACATCAGCCAGAAGCCGGGCGAGGCCTTGTCGCCGGTTTTGTCGATCAGCCAAGTCGCGGCGAACGGCGTGAAGGTGCCGAACAAGGCGGCCGCGAGCGCAAAGGCTAGCGAGAAGCAGGTGGTACGCACATGTGCCGGCACGATCTCGACGAGTGCGCCAAGCATGGTGCCGCTGTAGATGCCGAAATAAAACGAGAACATCATCTCGACCGCGAGCAGCTTGCCGAAGGTTGGCGCGGCCACCAGCCAATGCAGCGCCGGATAGGCGGTCAGCAGCGACAGGCAGGCGATGGTGAGCAGCACCGGCTTGCGCCCGATGCGGTCCGACAGCGCGCCGCCGACCGGATTCCAGATGAAGTTCGTCACGGCGACCAGCAGCGTGACCAGCAGCGCATCCTGCGTCGACAGCTTCAACACGGTCTTGCCGAAGGTCGGCGTATAGACCGTTACGAAATAGAACGTCGTGGTGGTGAGGATCGCGATCATCATGCCGAGGATGACGATGCGCCAGTTGGCGAGGGCCGACGCGAACACCTGTGCAGCGGTCGGATGTTTCTTCATCGCCAGGAATTCCGGCGTTTCCTGGAGTGTCCGCCGCAGGAAGAAGATCAACGGAATGATCAGGCAGCCGACGAAAAACGGAATGCGCCAGCCCCAGGCGGTGACGATATCGGCCGGCATCAGCTCGGAGAGGATGTAGCCGAGGATCGAAGCCACGAAGATCGCGACCTGCTGGCTCGACGATTGGAACGAGGTGTAGAAGCCGCGATTGCCGGGCGTCGAGATCTCCGCAAGATAAACCGAGACGCCGCCGAGCTCGACGCCGGCAGAGAAGCCCTGCAACAGGCGGCCGAGCAGCACGATGATCGGCGCCGCGATGCCGATGGTCGCATAGCTCGGGCAGAACGCGATCACCACCGTGCCGGCGGCCATGATCGCGAGCGTGACGATCAGACCCTGACGGCGGCCGATGCGGTCGATATAGGCCCCTAACACGATCGCGCCGACAGGGCGCATCAACGCGCCGAGCCAGAACACACCAAAGGTGTTGAGCAGCGAGGCCGTCTCATTCGTCGAGGGGAAGAACGCCTTGCCGATCGCCGCGGCATAGAAGCCGAACAGGAAGAAATCGAACTGTTCGAGGAAATTGCCCGAGGTCGCGCGCAGGATGGCGCCGATGCGCGACTTGATTTCGGGCGGATTGGTTGAAGTGGCCGGTCCAGCCATGACGCTTACTCCCTGAAGATGTAGCCGGACCGGAACTCATTTTCACGGCAGGCGACGGATCGTGCTGCGACAATCTGACTTACCCCTCTCGCGCAGGATTGCGCGAGTCAACCAATTTCGCCTCCGAAGCTGATGATTATTCAGGCTTTATTCTGCGCTGCAGCGACCAGCCAATCGCGGAAAGCGACCAATTTCGGCGCCTCGCGGCGGCCGTCCGGTGCGACCAGGTAGAACCCGGCATCCGCGGGAAGCGCGATGCGGAAGGGGACCACGAGGCGGCCCTTGGCGATGTCATCCTGGACGTAGGTGGTCCGTCCCATCGCCACCCCCATGCCGTCGATCGCCGCCTGCACCGTCATGAGCGTCATGTCGAAGGTGATACCGGGCTGCTTGGAAATGCTGGTCGAAAGCCCCGCAGCCGTCAGCCACAGCCGCCAGTCGTCGCCATTGTTGGTGTGCAGCAGCACGTGGTCTTTCAGGTCCTGTGGCGTGCGCAGCGGCTTGTCGCTCCTCAGCAGCGACGGGCTGCACACCGGGAACAGCTCGTCCCGCATCAACCATTCGGCGCGCACGCCCGGCCATTGGCCTCGGCCGTAACGAATCGCGGCATCGACATTGTCGCGCTGGAAATCCACGAGGCTCGTCGATGTGGTGATGCGGACGTCGATGCCGGGATGCTGCTCCTGGAAATTGGTCAGCCGCGGCAACAACCATTTGGCAGCAAGCGAGGCGATGGTCGAGACGGTCAGCACCTTGTCGTCGTCCTTGCGGAGTAGCCGGTCGGTCGCAAGCCTGAGATCGTTGAACGCCGCACGGACGCCCGGCAGGTAGTCGCGGGCCTCTGGCGTCAACCCCAGCGCGCGGTTCTGACGGACGAACAGGCGGATGCCGAGCTCCTCCTCGAGCCTGCGGATCTGATGGCTGATTGCGGTCTGCGTCACGTTCAGCTCGGCCGCGGCCAGCGTGAAGCTGAGGTGGCGCGCGGCGGCCTCAAAGGCACGCAAACCGTTCAGGGAGGGCAATCTGGCAGTCATTTGGCAGCAGGATGCATGAGCTTATTTCATGCGAATGGGTACAAATTGTCGTTTGTCGAAACGCCAACCAGAGCAGATATTACGCGTACAAGTTAGCTCTAGGAGCTGAAAATGTCTACGTTGACCCACAATTCGATGACAAATCATCATGCGCCGAGCCTGCTCTACCAGATCGGGGAGACCCTTCATGTCTGGCATGAGCGCTACCGCACCCGCCAAGAGCTCTACCAGTGGACCAGCCGCGATCTCCAGGACGTCGGCTTGTCCTGGAGCGACATTGCCTTTGAGGCTGAAAAACCCTTCTGGCGGGCCTGATTGGCCGCCCGGCCGGCGCCGCCTCCGGAGAGGGGCGCCGGCGGTCCTTTGTCCCGCGGGAGAATCCCATGAGCACGCTGCGCCTGGATGATCTCAAGCAATATTCGGATACGCTGCGCACCCGTCACGGGGAGGCGCTCACGTTGCGCTTCGTTGAGCCGCGCGACACCGATGAGCTCCAGCACTATTTCCGCTCGCTGTCGTCCCGTTCCCGCTACAATCGTTTCTTCGGCGCGCTGAGCGAGCTGCCCAAGGCGCTGCTGCACGACTTCACCCATGTCGGCGAGCGCGAGCGTTTCAGCGTGATCGCGACCCTGATGGTCGACGGTTTCGAGACCATCGTGGGAGAAGCGCGCTATGCCTTCCACGCCGAGAGTTCGAGCCTCGAATTCGGTCTGTCGGTCGACGACCACTGGCAGGGCCACGGCATCGGCACGGCGCTGCTCAAAAATCTCGAATGCCGTGCGGCGGCCTTCGGTGCCGAGCATCTCTTCGGCGACACGCTGCGCGCCAACGATGTGATGATTTCGCTCGCCCGGAAGTCCGGCTTCGCTTTCGTCAATCATCCCGACGACTGGAAGCTCGTTCGCTTCGACAAGGAGATCGCCGTCGAGCCGAAGGACATTCCCTGCGCAAGCTGGCGTCTCGCTGCCCTTTCCCGTCAGGCCGAAAGTCCCTCAGCCACAGCCTGACCGTACTCGAAGCCCGGTTCTGGTGAAGCCAGAATCGGGCTTGTTTTTTGCCAGATCACGAGGTGGCAGCGCCGCTAAAGTCGGTCGAGGTCGCCACCGTCAGCCACTCCGCAAGCTCCCGTTCGACAAAGGCGTTCTTTGCCTCGATCCGTTCCACGGTGTCGCTGCCGAGCGGCAAGCGCAGCGGCGGTGTGGCCGCGTCGGCCAGTTTGAGGAAGGCCTGCGCCAGCTTGCGCGGATCGCCGCGCTGACCGTGATTGACGTCGGCAGCGTGCGCCCGCGTCTTGCCGACGGTCTCACTGTAGTCAACGATCTGGAGTGCCGTGCGCGACAGTGAGGTCTCGTCGAGGAAATCGGTGCGGAAGAAGCCCGGCTCGACCACCGTCACCTTGATTCCGAGGGGAGCCACTTCGCCGGCAAGCGCCTCGCTGATCCCTTCGACCGCGAACTTGGTGGCGCCATAGACGCCCCAGCCGGGATAGCCGGTGTAGCCGCCGACCGACGAGACGTTGATGATGTGGCCTGAACGTTGGCGGCGCATATGCGGCAGCACCGCGCGGGTGACGCTCAGCAGGCCGAACACGTTCGTGCCGAACAGCCTCTGCGTTTCCGCAGCACTCGCCTCCTCGATCGCACCGAGCAGGCCGTAGCCGGCATTGTTGACGAGAATGTCGATGCGCCCGAACCGCTTGACCGCCTGGCCTGCAGCTTCATGCGCCTCCGTTTCGCTGGTGACGTCGAGCCGGGTGGCCAGGAGCCGCTCGTGACTGCCGAGCCGGGCAGTGACGGTCGAGGGATCGCGCGCGGTCGCAACCACGGCATCGCCGGCGCCAAGTGCTGCCTCGGCGATCAACGCGCCAAATCCGCGGGACGCTCCTGTGATGAACCAGACACGCATGATGTTGCCCTTCCATTAGAGGCTCCGGCGACGTGCCGAAGCTGATGGGCAAGGTGTAGCGCCTCGCCATAGATGAGATAATCCGCTATATATTCCACAAGCTACTGAGTAAAAATCATCAATGCGGATCGACCCGTCCGACCTCGCGACCTTCCTCGCCATCGCCCGTCACCGCAGCTTTCGGGCGGCGGCGACCGAGCTCGGCGTCACGCCGTCGGCGTTGTCCCATGCGTTGCGTAACATCGAGGAACGGCTCGCCCTGCGGCTGGTGAACCGCACCACGCGCAGCGTGGCCTTGACCGAAGCCGGCGAGCGGCTGTTCGCTCGCATCAAGCCGGCGTTTCGCGATATCGACGACGCGCTCGAAGACCTCAACAATTTCCGCGGCAGGCCGGCCGGCACGCTGCGGTTCACCGCCGCCCGCCAGTCCGCGCAGCTCGTTTTATTGCCGATCGTGACGCGCTTCCTGAAGGCGTTCCCGGACGTCGGCATCGAGATCATGATCAATGATGCCCTGATCGACATGGTCGCGGCCGGCTTCGATGCCGGCGTGCGCTTTGGCGAGACCATCGCCGCAGACATGATCGCGGTGCCGATCGGTCCGCGGCATCGCTTTGCGGTGATTGGCTCGCCTGCTTTCTTCAAGTCCCACAAGACGCCGGCGATGCCGCACGATCTGAAGGGCCTGCCCTGCATTCGCTACCGCTTCACCAGCGGCGCGGTCTATCATTGGGAGTTCGAGCGCGGCGGCATCGGGGTCGATATCGATGTCACGGGACCGCTGACGCTGAACGACCAGGATCTGATGGTCGATGCGGCACTCGACGGGCTCGGCCTTGCCTATGTGTTCGAAGGCCAAGTCGAAGCACTGCTGGCCAGGCGCAAGCTGGTTCGCGTGCTCGCAGATTGGTGCCCGGCCTATCCGGGTTTCTTCTTGTACTATCCGAGCCGCCGGCAATTGCCGGCAGCACTGCGGGCCTTTGTCGATTTTGCACGGACGCCTGCCGCGTAACCTGGATGGAGTGAAGCGCAATCCGGGATTCGTGGCACGCTGGCAGGCGTTCCCGGATTTCGCTTCGTTCATCCGGGCTACATTGTCGCTCCCGTATGAGCCGAGCTCCTACTTCCCCGTGAATACCGGCTTGCGCTTCTCGATGAACGCCTGCACCGCTTCCTTGTGATCGGCGGTCGTGGTCAGGCGGATCAGCCGCCCAGCCTCGTGGTCGCGAGCGGTTTCGAAATCGAACAGCAGCGCCTCGTCGAGATTGTCCTTCATGTAGCGCAGCGCGAGCCGCGGGCCCTCGGCCAGCGATCTGGCCAGCGCGAAGGCTTCATCCTGCAATTTGTCGTCCGGCACCACGCGATTGACGAGACCAATCGCCTCGCACCTGGCGGCATCGACCTTGTCGCCGGTGAACATCAATTCGCGCGCCCGCGCGGTGCCGACGAGCCGCGTCAAAAGCCAGGCAATGCCGTAATCGCCACTCAGCGCCACGCGGGCGTAGCCGGTGGTGACAAAAGCCGATTGCGCAGCGATGCGGATGTCGCAGGCCATGGCGATTGCGAGCCCGGCGCCAGCCGCAGGCCCGGGCAGGGCGGCGATCGTCGGCTTGCGCACCGAGACCAAAGCGCCGGTGAGCAGGCGCTGCCGTTCCTGGAGGTCGGCGACCTTGTCGTCGAAGGACATTTCGAGCTTGGCCTTGTCGCGATGCGCGCCCATGCCTTTGACGTCGCCGCCAGCGCAGAAGGCTTGCCCTGCGCCTGTGATCAGGAGCACGCCGACATTGGGATCCTCGCCACAGGTTCGGATCATCGTGCGCAGCGCCGGCGTCAGCGTGTCCGACAGTGAATTGCGCGCCTCGGGCCGGTTCAGCGTGATCACCGCGACGCGGTCGCGAATGACGCAAACGAGTTCGTCGGTGCCGGTGTCGATGGTGGTTTCGGTGGTCATGCTTCCCTGCTCCGGTAGGGTGGGCAAAGCGCAGCGTGCCCACCACTTCTGCTTCCCGTGTCGATCATGAGAGGTGGGCACGGCGCTGCGCGCCTTTGCCTACTCTACGGTAGTGCACCTCAAAACTTCTCCACCCAGGGCCGCAGCTCCATTTCCCAGGCCCAGGCGCTGCGCGGCTGTTGCAGGACGTTCCAATAGCTCTGTGCGATCGCATCGGGATCGAGCATCGAATCCGGCCTGTCCGACGCCTCCGCGCGCGCTGCGCTACGGATGCCGCCGTCGATGACGAAATGGGCGACGTGAATACCCTGCGGCGCGAGCTCACGCGCCATGCTCTGCGCAAGCCCGCGCAGCGCGAACTTGCCCATCGCGAACGGCGCCGACTGCGCATAGCCCTTCACGCTCGCCGATGCGCCCGTGAACAGGATCGCACCGTGCTTGTTGGGCAGCATGCGCTTTGCCGCCTCTTGCGCCACCAGGAAACCGCCGAAGGCGCTGACCGTGATCGACTGCGCGACATCGGCTGCGACGAGCTCGACGAACGGTCCACGCGTCCGGCCGCTCGCATTGTAGACCACGACGTCGGGCGTGCCGATCTCGCGCTCGACGAGGCCGAACAGCCGCTCGACCTCCTCCGGCTTGGTCGCGTCGCACGCAAAGGCCTTCGCGCTGGTCTCGCCGCAGAGCGCGCCGAGTTTTTCGATCTTCCGCGCGGCGAGCGCCACGCGCAGGCCCTGGGCGGACAACAGCCGTGCCAGCGAGGCGCTCAGGCCTTCGCCGGCACCGACGATGAGCGCGATGTTGTATTTGGGATGTTCCATGTTGCGATCCTCTGGGAAGCAGGAACAGCGGATTTATGCATGCTTCGTTCGAACGACCAGCCGCGCGCGCCAAAACGGCTGATCACAATTCCGCAGAGCGGTCTGGGCCATCGCCAGCGCTCATGCCTCCCTGACAATTTGCGGCTTTATCGGCCTCCTCGCCTGGAGCATGATCGACATCATCCAAAGCAGCAAGCACCAAAGCGGCAGGAAATCCCGCAGGACGGAAACGAGAGAGGTCGATCATGCACAAGCCGGGCACGTCACAGCAGGAGAGCGTCGCGGCCGAGCAACCGGGCCTGCTTGCGCCCGACACCACTGGCATGAACTTCTACCGCGCCGATCCGGCATTGACCGATCTCTTGCGCATTCATCTGCCCGATCCACTATTCCGTCACATCGAGCCGCACCTGGACCGTCTCGGCGAGCTCGCCGGCGGCACTCTCGACGAATGCGCGCGGCTTGCCGACCGGCATACGCCGGTGCTGCATCAGCGCGACAAGTTCGGCCGCGACGTGCAGTGGATCGAATATCATCCGGCCTATCGCGAGCTGGAAAAAGCTGCGTTCGGCGAGTTCGGCATTCACGCGCTGTCGATTCGCAAAGGCATCATGGGCTGGCCGGACAAATATCCGGTGGTCGCAAAGCACGCCTTCACCTTCCTGTTCAACCAGACCGAATTCGGCATGGGCTGCCCGATCAATGTCACCGATGGCTGCGCCAAGCTCTTGGCGAATTTTGGCAGCGAGGTGCTGAAGGCAAAATATCTGGACGGCCTGACCCAGACCGACATGAGCAAGCTGACCCAGGGCGGCCAGTTCATGACCGAGAAGGAGGGTGGCTCCGACGTCGGCACGCTGACTACTCGTGCGGTTCGGGAGGGCGACCATTGGCGGCTCTATGGCGAAAAATGGTTCTGCTCGAATGCCGACGCCAAGGTCGTGATGCTGCTGGCTCGCCCTGAAGGCGCAGGCCCCGGCACGCGTGGCGTCGGCCTGTTCCTGATGCCACGCTTCCTCGATGACGGTTCGCAGAACCACTACCGGATAGTTCGGCTGAAGGACAAGCTCGGCACCCGTTCGATGGCCTCGGGCGAGATCAAGCTCGAAGGTGCAATCGCTTATGCGGTTGGCAAGCTCGATCGCGGCTTCGTGCAGATGGCAGAGATGGTCAATTCGTCGCGGCTCTCGAACGGCGTGAAGTCGACGGCGCTGATGCGCCGCGCCTACCACGATGCGATGACGGTAGCGACCAATCGCGTGGTGTTCGGCAAGCGCATCATCGACCTGCCGCTCGGACGGCGCCAGATGATGAAGATCATGCTGCCGGTCGAGCAGGCACTGTCGATGAGCTTTCTGACCGCCGACGCGCTCGACCGCGCCGAGGCCGGCAGCCAGGATGCCGCGGCGCTGCTGCGCATCCTCACCCCGACGCTGAAGTTCCGCGCCACGCGCGATGCGCGAAAGGCCTGCGGCGACGCGCTCGAGATGCGTGGTGGCATCGGCTATATCGAGGAGTTCGCCACATCGCGGCTGCTCCGCGATGCCCATCTCGGCTCGATCTGGGAAGGCACCGGCAATATCGTGGCGATCGACACCTTGACGCGCGCGGTCGGTCGCCATGGCGCAGAAGCCGCACTCGCCGCCGATCTGCATGCGCGGCTCGACGACAGCCCGTCCGTGCCACAGGCCTGGCGCGATCGGTTGCGCGGGCTCACCGATCGTGCAGTCGGCTTCGCGCGCGAGGTCGCTGGTAGCGCCGACAACGAAGCCGATGCGCGGCGCGCCACGAGCCTGCTCTATCACGTCGCGAGCGCCGTGGCGCTCGCATGGGAATCGCACCGCATTCACGAGATGCGCGGTGATGCGCGACGGCTCCTGTTGTCGCGGCTCGTGATCGATCATCGGGTATCGCCAAGCGATCCGTTCCGGCTCACGGAAAATCGAACCCAGCAAGCCGTCGTGTCGCTGCTGCTGGGCGACCGCGCGGCTGCGATGGCCGAGGTTGGCGAACTGGTCTTGGCAGCGTAGGCTGCGCCGCGCGCATAAACCAAGAAAAGCGATAGGGAGTGCTCGATGAAGGCTGCCGTTCTCTATGAAGTCAACAAGCCGCTCGTCATCGAGGACATCAGCCTGCCGAAGCCGGGCCCGCGCGAGGTCCTGATCCGCACCGCTGTCGCCGGCCTCTGCCACTCGGATCTGCACTTCATGGAGGGGCTCTATCCGCATCCGCTGCCCGCGGTGCTCGGTCATGAGTCGGCTGGTGTCGTCGAGCAGGTCGGCTCCGACGTGACTTACGTGAAGCCGGGCGATCACGTCGTCACCTGCCTGTCCGTGTTCTGCGGCACCTGCGACAACTGCACGACGGGCCGCACGGTGCTCTGCACCGACACGACGGTGAAGATGCTGCCGGGCGTCTCCGATCGGATGCAGTGGTCGAAGCCGGAGAAGCTGCACCAGTTCCTCAATTTGTCGTCCTTCGCCGAGCAGATGCTGGTACATGAGAACGCGATCGTCAAAATCCGCAAGGACATGCCGCTCGAGCTTGCTGCGCTGATCGGCTGCGGGGTGATCACTGGCTATGGCGCGGTGGTGAACACCGCAAAAGTCCAGGCCGGCGAGACCGTGGCGGTGATCGGCTGCGGCGGCGTCGGCATGGCCGCGATCAACGGCGCCGAGATCGCCGGTGCCGGCCGCATCATCGCGATCGATACCAACCCCTCAAAACTCCAGCTCGCGACCAAGTTAGGGGCGACCGACATCATCAATCCCGCCGATGGCGATGTGGTCAAGCAGGTGCGCGACCTCACCAATGGCGGCGTGCAGCATTCCTTCGAGGTGCTTGGTCGCAAGGAGACCGCGGAGCAGGCGTTCGGCATGCTCGCCGCCGGCGGCACGGCGACGATCGTCGGCATGATCCCGTTCGGGCAGAAGATCGAGCTTCACGGCTTCGACTTCCTGCGCGAGCGCAAGATACAGGGCTCGTCGATGGGCTCGAACCACTTCCGCGTCGACATGCCGCGCCTGGTCGAATTCTATCTGCGCGGCCGCTTGCATCTGGAAGACTGGATTTCGGCCAAGCTGAAGCTCAGCGAGATCAACGAGGGCTTTGCCAGCATGAAAGCTGGTAAGACGCTGCGCAGCGTGATTGTTTTTGATAGCTGAGCGACAATTTCAGGCGTCGTCTGCTACTCAGGCGTCATCGCCCGGCTTGACCGGGCGATCCAGTATTCCAGAGACGGCTGTGGGATACGGAGAAGCTGCGGCGTACTGGATGCCCCGGTCAAGCCGGGGCATGACGGCGGAGAGTGTGGGGCGATGCGCCCGCCTCACCGCGACACGTGCCCTCGCAGCACCGCTCGCCTCACCGCGAGACGTGTGCCGACACCGCGAGCCACTTCCCGTTCTGCTTCGCCCAGCAGTCGGTGTAACGGCCGGTGGCCTGCTGGCCATCCGCGGTCGTATAGCTGGTCGCGCCGTGAATGATGGCGAAATCGCCCATGATGCGGATCTTGACGTCATGCTCCCTGAGATTGCGGATCGCGATCGGCTGTGCCGTCTGCTCCAAAAAACCGGCGCGATCGACCAGCGTCTTGTCGGGATTGGAGCAATAAAACTCCGGCGCGAGGATCTCGTCGAAGCGCCCGACGTCGCAGTTCTGCACGGACGCGACATAGTCGCGGTTGAGCACGGTCAGCTCTTCCAGATCTCTGTTCATGACATTTCTTTCCCTTCTGCTCGCTCCGGGGCGCGCGAGGTACGATCCCACAGTCTCAAGCTTCAGCGAGATTCGGTTGATGACGGACAAGAGCATGCCTGATCGCAATGATGTTTCGGTCTCGACCGAAGCGTCATGGCGCCATGATGGTGGCGCCATCATGGCTACGCTAGTCATCAAACATCGGCGGCGGCTTGAAGCCGCCGAATTCCCGCTCGATCAGTTCGGCGAGCTTCAGCGGTGTCCGGTCTTCGAGGAAGGGGCCGACGATTTGCACTCCGAGCGGCAGGCCATCCTTCGAGAACCCGAGCGGAACGGCCGTTGCCGGCAGGCCGGGCAGCGTTGCGATGCCGGGCCAGGCCAGCTGGTCGATATAAGGATAGTCCTCGCCATCGATCCTGATACGCCGGTCGTTCTGATCCGGGGTGTGGTCATGCGGATAGGCGGGCGTCGGCATGATCGGGCAGATCACCGCATCGAAGCTCTTGAATAGCGCGCGCCATTGGGCCCGCAAGCCGGCGCGGACGCTGGCATCGAGCACCCAGGCGCGATGACTCGCAGCGATGCCGCGCAGCCGCTCGGCGCCGAGGCTCTTGTCGGCCGGCGAAAGCTGGCTCGCGCCCGCCTGCGCGTCCGCATAGATGTCGGGCATGAAGAATGCGCCGAGGAAGCCGAGGAGCATACGCATATAGAGCCGAGAGGTCTCCGCGAAGTCCGGCAGCAGGGCGCTCTCGCGTTCGACGGTCACGCCGGCCTTTGCGAGGTTGGCTGCTAGCGTCTCGATCGCGCCGCGGACTTCCCGGTCCGGCGGCAGCAGCGGATGGCTGCCAATGACCAGCACGCGAAATTCCTTCAGTACCTGATGACGTGCGGCCGGCAGGTCGAGCTTGTAGCCGACGCCGGCCTCCAGCGGATCCGGCCCGGCCATGACGTCCAGCAGCAGGGTGAGGTCCGCCGCCGTGCGCGCCATCGGGCCGATGACGGCGAGGTCGTTGTCGCGGGGGATCGCCGGAAACGGCGGTGGCGTCTCGCCACGCGCCGCGCAAATATTGATGGTCGGCTTGTGGGCATAGATGCCGCAATGGAAGGCCGGCACGCGCAGGGAGCCGCCGATGTCGGAGCCGGTGGCAAGGACCGAGAAGCCGGCGGCAAGCGCCGCCGACGAGCCGCCGGACGAGCCGCCCGGTGTGCGGGTGAGATCGTATGGATTGTTCGTGGTGCCGTAGATCTCGTTGTAGCTCTGCCAGTCGCCGAGCCCCACCGGTATGTTGGTCTTGCCGAGGATCACGCCGCCAGCGGCCTTGATGCGGGTCACGGCAAGCGCATCTTCCGCCGGCTTGAAATCCTTTTGCGGCACGAGACCCCAGGTCGTGGGCAGGCCCGCGATGTTGAAGGATTCCTTGATCGTCACGGGCAGGCCGAGTAGCGGCCGCCTCTCGCCACGTCCGAGCGCGGCGTCAGCCTCGCGTGCGGCGGCCAACGCGCGCTCGAAATCGCGCACGCAGATGGCGTTGATCTTGCCGTCATGACGTTCGATACGGCTGATGGCGTCCTGCGTGAGTTCGACCGCGGACACTTTTCTTGCGGTCAGCGCGGCCGACAATTCGACCGCGCTCTTGAAACTCCATTCCGACTTGGCCACGGCGCTTCTCCTGCTCTTGTTGGAGGGATGATGCGCAGTTTGGCCGAACGCCGCAACCGCCGTTTGACGGTGGTTGCGGTGGGACGAAGGAATGCAGCAAGACCTATGCCGCCCCGATCAATATCCCCACCCCGAGCACGATGGCGCCGCCGAGCACGATCTGGAACACGGCCTGAAGGAACGGCGTGTCCATGTAGCGCGCGCGGATGAAGGCGATCGCCCACAATTCGAAGAACACGACGACGCAAGCAATCGCGGTGGCAATCCAGAACGCGTTCTGCCAGCTATCGGGCACCAGATAGGGCATGGTGTGGCCGAGCCCGCCGAGCGTCGTCATCAAGCCGCAGGTGATACCGCGCAGCCAGGGCGAGCCGCGGCCGGTGAGCGAGCCGTCGTCGGACAGCGCTTCCGCAAAGCCCATGCTGATGCCGGCGCCGATCGAAGCGGCGAGTCCCACCAGAAACGTCTGCCAGTTCTGGTGGGTGGCGAAGGCGGCGGCGAACAGCGGCGCCAGCGTCGAGACCGAGCCGTCCATCAGACCGGCGAGGCCCGGCTGCACATATTGCAGCACGAACATGCGGCGGCGCGTGCGGTCTTCCTCCGCGCGCACATCGGGCTTGAGAATCTCGTCCGTCAGCTTGGCAGCGGTATTCTCGTGATGCTTCTCCTCCTCGGCGAGATCGCCGAGGAGGCGGCGCACGCCGACATCCTCGGCCTGCTCGGCAGCGCGCGCGTAGAACCGCTCGGCCTCGAGCTCCATGGTCTCGACCTCTTTCCGGATCGTGTCGAGCGGCAGGTTCTTGGTCAGCCAGATCGGGCGGCGGCGCAGGAAGCCCCGTACGTCCTCGCGGCGGATCGGCGGCAGATGCGGGCCAAAGCGTTCTTCGTACAGCTGAAGCAGGCGATGGCGGTGGCCGCGTTCCTCCTCCGCCATCTGCTCGAAGATCTTGGCCGAGTCCGGATAGCGTTCGTTCAGGTCCTCGGCGAAGGTCATGTAGATGCGGCTGTCTTCCTCTTCGGAGGAAATCGCAACCGCGAGCACCTCTCGCTCGGTCAGATCGGCAAAATTCTTCACGGCGCGTCCCAATCAATTTAGAATGGTTCTAAATTGTTATAGAGCGCGCTGGTTCCGGGGTCAAATCATGCTGCTTGAGCCTTGGGCTCGGCGGGGCCGCGTCAGCGGGTCCTCGTCAGCGTGTCTTGGCGAGGAACTCGATCAGCAGCCGGCTGACCTCGGCGGGCTGCTCCTGCTGCACCCAATGACCGGCGCCGTCGACGAGATGGCAGCCGATCATGTTCGTGCAGGCGCGGGCCTGCATCGCCTCGAACCCGCCAGGTCGTTGATATGTGCCCCAATCCTGTTTGCCGGAGATGAAGCAGGAGGGCACGTCGATGGTGCGGCCCGCGAGCAGTTGCAATTCGTTGTTGAAGGCACCCGACGTGCCGCAGCGGTACCATTGCAGTCCGCCCTGGAATCCGGTGCGGTCATATTCGGCGCTGTAGTAGGCCAACTCGCGATCTGGCAGCCATTGATTGGCGGCGATCTCGGCCAGTGACGGCATCTCCTTTGCCACTGTCTGCGGCATGGTCTCGCCGAGATCCATCACGTAATAGGTCGGCAGCTTTGCGAGCTCGCTCGCGGACCAGAATTTCAGCGCATACGGCTTGTTGTCTTTCCAGTCTGCGCTCTTGTGATGATAGTAGGCGCGCAGAAAATCGTGCACGCCCTGCGGCGCGCGGTGCATGTCGGCATTCGCTTCGCGTGTCGAATAGTACCACTGGTAGTGTTTGCGCGGCCGCGGCAGCGCGGCGAGCTCGCGATGCACGGGATCATCGCTCGGCGGCGCCGCCGGCTTGTCGGCTGTGTCGAACGGCAAGGTTGGCGGTCCGCCGAACGGCGCGCTCATCATCACCACCGAGCGGAACACGTCCGGCCGCACCAGCGCGCACCAGGACGCAACCGGACTGCCGAAATCATGCCCGATCACGTCGACATGCCGATAGCCGAACGCCGACACCAGTCCGAGCGCGTCGCGTACCAGGTTGAAAAGCCGGAAGGGCGCGAGATCGCCGTCATAGTCCGTCTGCCATCCGGTGGTGCGCCCGTAGCCGCGCTGGTCCGGCGCGACCACGTGATAGCCGGCGTTGGCGAGCGCCGGCATCACCTTGCGCCAGGAGAAGGCGAGCTCCGGGAAGCCGTGCAGCAGCAAAACGCAGGGCCGACCCTGCGTCTCGAAGCCGGCTTCGAGCACGTGCACGCGAAGGCCGTTGATGCCGTCGACGTAGCGGGAGCGGATGCCGGCGGGCAGGGGGATGTCGGGGAGATCGGTCATTGCATTTCCTCGTCGTGGCCGCGGCCGCAGCAAGTTTTCTCGTGCCCCGGACGCAGCGCAGCATGCAATGACGCGCTGCTGAGCCGGGGCGCAGCCTTTCGACACTATACAGGAAATCGTCATGGGTCCCGGCTCAGCGCCGCACCGCTTGCGCGCCGCGCCGCGTCCGGGACACGAGAGCTCAGTTAAATCTTCACCGCGGTTTTCGGCCAATACCTGTCGCGCAAATGGCGCTTGACCAGCTTGCCGGTCGGCGTGCGCGGCAGCTCGGCTTCGAAGTCGATCGAGCGCGGGCATTTGAGGGCGGAGAGGTGGGTCTTGCAGTAGGCGATCAGGTCGGCTTCGAGTTCCTTGCTCGCGCGACTCATGTCGTGCGGCTGCACCACGGCCTTCACTTCTTCGCCCATTTCCTCGTTCGGCACGCCGAACACGGCGACGTCGGCGACCTCGGGATGGCCGATCAGCACGTCCTCGGTCTCCTGCGGATAGATGTTCACGCCGCCCGAGATGATCATGTAGGACTTGCGATCGGTGAGATAGAGGAAGCCATCCTTGTCGAGAAAGCCAACATCGCCGAGCGTCGACCAGCCCTTGGCATTATAGGCCCTCTTCGTCTTCTCGGGATCGTTGTGATAGGTGAACGCGGGAGCGTCGGCGAAATAGACCGTGCCGATCTCGCCGACCGGCTGCTCCTCGTCGTTCTCGTCCAAAATCTTGATATTGCCGACCACCGCGCGGCCGACGCTGCCGCGATGCTCCAGCCATTGCTGCGAGTTGCAGACGGTGACGCCGTTGCCTTCCGAGCCTGCGTAATACTCGATCAGGATCGGCCCCCACCATTCGATCATCTTTGCCTTGACGTCGACCGGGCAGGGAGCTGCAGCATGGATCGCGCCCTTCAGCGTGGAGACGTCGTACTTCGCGCGGGTCTCGTCCGGCAGCTTCAGCATGCGCACGAACATGGTCGGCACGAGCTGCGACTGCGTCGCCTTGTATTTCTCGACCAGCTTCAAGAACTCCTCGGCGTCGAAATGCTCCATGATGATCGAGGTGCCGCCGAGCACGATCGCCATCATGTTGAAGCGCAAGGGAGCCGCGTGATAGAGCGGCGCCGGTGACAGGTAAGTGGTCCCCGTATTCATACCGCACATGTCGGCGCAGAGCACGCGCAGGAAGGCGTTCGGCTCGTCGATGGGCTTGCCCTCGAACGCTTTCTTGATGCCCTTCGGGCGGCCGGTCGTGCCCGACGAATACAGCATGTCATAGCCGGCGACCTCGTCCGCGATCGGCGCCACCGGCTGCGCCGCGGCTTCCTTGTCGTAGGAACGGAAGCCGGGCAGCGCCTCGTCCATCATGTAGAAGATGGGTTCACTTGGCGCGCCCTTGACGAGGCCCTTGATCTGGTCGGCGCATTTCGGCGTGGTGATCACGACCTTGGCGCCACAGTCTTTGACGATGTAGTCGATCTCGTCCTGCTTCAGATAGCGGCTGATCGCGGTGTAATAGAGCCCGCTGCGCTGCGCGGCCCAGCAGATCTCCATGAAAGCAAGACGGTTCTCCATCAACAGCGCGATGTGATCGCCAGCCTTCAGCCCCAGCGAGCGGAAGAGCTGCGCGCCCTGGTTCGAGAGCTCGTCGAGCTCGCGATAGGTGATCGCCTTG
This sequence comes from Bradyrhizobium sp. UFLA05-109, assembly GCF_054185165.1. NCBI lineage: Bacteria > Pseudomonadati > Pseudomonadota > Alphaproteobacteria > Hyphomicrobiales > Nitrobacteraceae > Bradyrhizobium > Bradyrhizobium sp. UFLA05-109. The sequence continues at coordinate 20,777 of NZ_JBBIAR010000014.1, forward strand.
CCGGTTCCGGCCATCCGGTAGGCGATCTTGTCTGGCGTGGTGCGGGCGTAGACGGAGGGGTGAGTCATCGTCCTGCTTTGCAGCTAGCTGTGGCGTTCCCCGGACGCAGCGCAGCACGAAGTGGTGCGCTGCTGATCCGGGGTCCAATGTACAAGCATGGGTCTCGGCTCTGCGATGCAGCGCTACGCGGTGCAGCGCGGCCGGGACACGAGAAGCTTACAGCCGCTCCACGATCGTCACATTCGCCATGCCGCCGCCTTCGCACATGGTCTGGAGGCCGTAGCGCTTGCCACGCTGCTTCAGCGCATGGACCAGCGTCGTCATCAGCTTGGTGCCGGAGCCGCCGAGGGGATGGCCGAGCGCAATCGCGCCGCCATTGACGTTGAGACGGGCAGGATCGGCGCCGGTGGTCTTCAGCCAAGCGGTCGGCACCGAGGCAAAGGCTTCGTTGACCTCGAACAGGTCGATGTCGCCAATTCCCATGCCGGCCTTTTCCAGCGCGCGCTTGGTGGCGTGCAGCGGCGCGTCGAGCATGATGACGGGATCGCCGCCCGTCATCGTCATGTGGTGCACGCGCGCGAGCGGCTTGACGCCGAGCGACTTGAGCCCGCGCTCGTTCACCACCATCACGCCGGAGGCGCCGTCGCAGATCTGGCTGGCGCTCGCCGCCGTCAGCCTGCCGTTCTCGGCGATCAGCTTGACGCTCCTGATGCCGTCAAGGCTGGCGTCGAAGCGGATACCTTCATCGATGTGGTGTGTGTCCTTCGAGCCGTCGGCGCGGGTGATCTCGAGCGGCACGATCTCGTCCTTGAAGTGGCCTCCTTGCGTCGCCGCAATCGCGCGCTGATGGCTGTTGTAGGAATACTCGTCGAGCTCATCCTTGGAGAGGCCGTACCTCTCGGCCATCATCTCCGCGCCGGTGAACTGGCTGAACACGATGTTCGGATAGCGCTGCTCGATGCCCGGGCTCTTGTAATGGCCAAAGCCGTTCTTCGCCGCGAGTTGCGAGGACAGGCCCATCGGTACGCGCGTCATCGATTCCACGCCGGCGGCGATCACCACGTCCATTGCGCCGGACATCACGGCTTGGGCCGCGAAATGCAGCGCCTGCTGCGAGGAGCCGCACTGCCGGTCGATCGAGGTGCCCGGCACGCTCTCGGGCAGTTTTGAAGCCATCACCGCGTTGCGCGCGACGTTGTTCGACTGCTCGCCGACCTGCATCACGCAGCCCATGATCACGTCTTCGACCTGGGCCGGATCGGCCTTGCTGCGGTCGACCAGCTCGTCCAGCACTTTTGCGGCGAGATCGGCCGGATGCCAGCCGGCGAGGCGGCCCCCCTTGCGCCCGCCGGCGGTCCGCGCAGCGGCGACGATGTAAGCCTCGGCCATGTCGGTTTCTCCCTGAATTCTTCTGAATGGTTGGTTGTCGGGGCCGGATTAAAGGGCTCGATGAAGATTTAGTCAATCGATCAATTAACTCTTGTGAGGAGGCGCTGCATGCGCTTATCTGCGGCCCTTCGTGCGGCCGAGACAGGGATCTCCGTGACTACCAGCGTACCGAGCAGGCTTCCGGGCGGCAAAAATTCCACGGCAGAGAAACTGCTGGTGGCCGCGAGCGAGCTGATGATCGAACGCTCCTCGATCGAGATTTCGCTCAGCGACATTGCCCAGAAGTCCGGCGCGAACGCCGCGCTGGTCAAATATCACTTCGGCAACAAGGACGGCCTCTTGCTCGCGCTGCTCGCGCGTGACGCCGCGACCGAGTTGTCGAACCTCGAATACCTCCTGGTGCAGCCGATCACGCCGACTGCGAAGTTGAAGCTGCATATCGGCGGAATCATCCGCGCCTATCACCGGTTCCCCTACATGAACCGGTTGATCCACTATCTCCTGCATGAGAGCACGGCGGAGTCCGCCGACGAGGTCTCGAAGTTCTTCGTCGCGCCCCTGCTCGACTTTCATCGCCGCCTGCTCGCCGACGGTGTCAGCCGCGGCGAGTTCCGCATCACCGATCCCGTGCTGTTCTACACCAGCCTGATCGGCGCCTGCGATCACCTGTTCTTCGGCCGGCACGCAATGTCTCGCGCGACCGGCGTCGGCCCGGTCACCGACGAAGTCTGCCGGCAATACATCAAGCACATGGAAACGCTGATCTGCGGCGGCATCCTCACGCAAGCCGAGGAAGCTGCCGCGGCCGGATAATCGGCCCAAATGTTCAAGTCCAGAGACGTTCAAGTCCAGAGAAGAAACGCCCAAGGAAAGGTACTAGCGATGCAGTTGAAAGACGTAGCCGTTCTCATCACCGGCGGTGGTTCGGGCCTTGGTGCTGCGACCGCCCGCGCCATGGCGGCCAAAGGCGCCAAGATCGGCGTGATCGACCAGAGCAAGGAGAATGCCGAGAAGGTCGCGGCGGAAGTGAAGGGCGTGGCCCTTCATGCCGACGTTACTGATGAGGACGGCATCAAGGCCGCGATCGCCAAAGCCGAGGCCGCGCATGGCATCGCGCGCGTGCTGATGAACTGCGCCGGCATCGGCGGCTCGCAGCGCATCGTCGGCAGGGACGGCATCTATCCGCTGGCGAAGTTCGCGCGCATCATCAACGTCAATCTGATCGGCACCTTCAACTGCCTGCGCCTGTTCGCCGAGCGTCTCGCTACGGCCGAGCCGATCGGCGAGGAGCGCGGCGTCATCATCAACACCGCATCCGTTGCGGCCTATGAAGGCCAGATCGGCCAGATTGCCTATTCGGCCTCGAAGGGCGGCGTCGTCGGCCTGACCCTGCCGGCCGCGCGCGACCTCGCGAGCCAGAAGATCCGCGTCAACACCATTGCGCCCGGCCTGTTCTTCACGCCGCTGCTGATGGGCTTGAGCGAAGAAGCACTGAAGAGCCTTGGCTCACAGGTCCCGCATCCGTCGCGGCTCGGCGACGCCGCCGAATACGGCGCGCTCGCCGTGCACATCGTCGAGAACGCGATGCTCAACGGCGAGACCATTCGCCTCGACGGCGCGATTCGGATGGCGCCGAGGTAACTCCACAGTCGTCCTGGCGAAAGCCAGGACCCATTACCACCGGCGTGAGCCCTGGCACACGTTTGGTCAACGTCGGTGGTCAACAATAAAGGCCTGTGGTTATGGGTCCTGGATCGGCGCTCGCTCCGCTCGCTTGTCCAGGACGACGATGGGGAGCCCGCATGTCGCAACCGCTGCTGATCGAGCGTGACGACGGCGTCGACCAGGACTTCCTCAGCAAGCGAAAGCCTGTCTATATCAAGCGCTGAACGAGAATGATCCGCAAAGGACAATAATTCCGGGAGACGCAAAATGAGTGGGAATGCGGCGGCGGTGATGACGAAGCCCGCTTTTCGCAAGATCGAATGGCTGCCGCGCGACATCGACGTCGAGCGGCGCGACGACGGCACGGTGGTGCTGAAGTCGCGCATTCCGCTGCAGGCTTACGAGACGCATATTCCCGCCTCGCTGGCGAAATGGGCGAGGGAAGCGCCCGAGCGCATCTGGCTTGCGCAGCGCGGCGGCCCGGATCGCGCATGGCGCAAGGTGTCCTACGGTGAAGCCAAACGCACGGTGGATGCGCTGACGCAAGGCCTGCTCAATCTCGGTCTCGACGGCCGGCCGGTTGCGATCCTCTCCGGCAATTCGATCGAGCACGCGCTGATGACGCAGGCTGCGATGCAGGCGCGCTCACCTGCAGCGCCGGTGTCGCCGGCCTACTCCCTGATGAGCCACGATCACGTCAAGCTGAAGTATCTGTTTGATCTGATCAAGCCGGCCGTCGTCATGGTGCAGGATGGTCCGACCTTCGAGAAAGCGCTGAAGTCGCTCGATCTCACCGGCGTTACAATCGTGCATGTGTTGCGACCCTGCGAGGGCATCAAGAGCGTCAGTTTCGCTGAGCTCGCAGCAACGCCGGTAACCGCGGACGTCGATGCATCGATCGCGCAGATCATTCCCGAGACGGTCGGCAAGCTCCTGTTCACGTCGGGTTCGACCGGCATGCCCAAGGCCGTCATCAACACGCAGGCGATGATGTGCGCGAACGCGGCGATGATGATGCAGGTGCGGCCGCGTCGCCCGGACGGCCCGATCGCGACCATGCTCGACTGGATGCCCTGGAATCACACCATGGGCGGCAATGCCGCCTTTCATCCGATCCTGGTCGACGGCGGCACGCTCTATATCGACGACGGACGGCCGATGCCGGGCCAGTTCGAGGAGACGCTACGCAATCTGCGCGAGATCTCGCCGACCTACTACGCCAACGTTCCAGCCGGCTACGCCGCGCTCGCCGCGGCGATGGAGAAGGATGACGCGCTTTGCCGCTCCTTCTTCAAGAACCTCTCCATCATGGCCTATGGCGGGGCACGGCTGCCTGACGATCTCTACGATCGCATGCAGGCGCTCGCGGTGAAGACCACCGGCGAACGCATCGTATTCTACACCGGCTGGGGATCGACCGAGACCGCGCCGACCTCGACCGGCACCTATTGGGATACCGAGCGCGTCGGCCTGATCGGCCTGCCGTTCCCCGGTGTCGAATTGAAGATGGTGCCGTGCGGCTCGAAGTACGAGCTGCGGCTGCGCGGCGTCAACGTCACGCCCGGCTATTTCGGCCAGACGGAGCTGACGAGGAAGATGTTCGACGAGGAAGGTTTTTACTGCATCGGCGATGCCGGCATCTTTGTCGACGACGAGGATCCCGTGCAGGGCATCATCTTTGCCGGCCGAGTGGTCGAGGATTTCAAGCTTACGACTGGCACCTTCGTACATGTCGGTTCGCTCCGCACCGATGCGATCTCGGCCGCGACGCCGGTCGTGCATGACGCGCTGGTCGCGGGGCAGGATCGTTGCTCCATTGGCCTGCTCGCGTGGCCGAACCTGCATGCCTGTCGCCAACTCGTCGGCAATCCCGAGCTGAGCTTCGATGACGCCGTGAAGCATCCCGAGGTTATCGCCTGCTTGAGGCGCGGGCTGGAGGCACATAATAGGGAATGCGAAGGCGCGAGCAGCCGCGTGATCGCGCGCGCCATGCTGATGGTCGAGCCGCCTTCGATCGACGGAAACGAGCTGACAGACAAGGGCTACATCAACCAGCGCGCCGGCCTGGAACGCCGCTCGGCGCTGGTCGAGCGGCTGTATGCCGAGAAGCCTGATGACGATGTGATCGTGCTGCGATGAAGCTCATCTCTCGCCACTCGTCATTCCGGGGCGCGCGTAGCGCGAACCCGGAATCCATCGGGCCACAGGGCGTGTGGCGAAATGGATTCCGGGCTCGCGACTTCGTCGCGCCCCGGAATGACGGCCTCAACGAACAACGAATAAAAAGGGTAAGCCGCCATGAACTTCGATTTCTCTGACGATCAAAAACAGCTCCGCGACCAGGCGCGCAAATTCCTCAGCGAAAAATGCTCGCCCAAGGCGGTGCGGGTCGTGCTTGATGGCAAGGCGCCCTATGACAAGGAGCTGTGGAAGGGTCTCGCCGAGATGGGTTTCCTTGGCGTCGCCATTCCCGAGGAGTTCGGCGGCGCGGGCGCCGGGCATCTCGAACTCTGCGTCATCGCGGAGGAGATGGGCCGCGCGAATGCGCCGGTACCGTTCTCCTCCACCGTCTATCTCGCTGCCGAGGCGCTGCTGATCGCCGGAAACGAGGCGCAGAAGACAAAATGGCTGCCGGCGATCGCCTCGGGCGAGGCGATTGGTACGTTGGCGCTGTTCGAGGGCAAGGGCAATCCGTTGCCGGGCAACGTGAAACTCGCCGGCTCCGGCGGCACGCTGAACGGCGTGAAGAAGCCGGTCGCAGACGGCGTAATCGCTGACTTCGCCATTGTCGCTGCGCGTACGGGATCGAGCGGTCGCGATAGCGATATCTCGTTGTTCCTCGTCGATCTGAAGGCTGGCGGCGTCGAGACGAAGAGCCTGACCAATCTCGATCCGACGCGCGGTCAGGCCGAGCTCACCTTCAAGAATTGCAAGGCCGAGCCGCTGGGAGCCGCCGGCGAAGGCTGGAGTATCCTGACCCAGGTGCTCGATCGCGCCGCGGTGCTCACAGCCTTCGAGCAGGTCGGCGGCGCCGATCGCGCGCTCGAGATGGGGCGCGACTACGCGCTCGACCGCATCGCCTTCGGCCGCCCGATCGGCTCGTTCCAGGCCATCAAGCACATGCTCGCGGACATGTATGTCGCGGCGACGCTGGCGCGTTCCAATAGCTATTACGGCGCCTGGGCGCTCTCAACCAATGCATCCGAACTGCCGGAGGCCGCTGCCGCCGCGCGCATCAGCGCGACGCAGGCGTTCCAGCATTGCGCCAAGAACAACATCCAGGTTCACGGCGGCATGGGTTTCACCTGGGAGTTCGACTGCCACATGTACTACCGCCGCGCCAACGCGCTCGCGCTGGGGCTCGGCGGCCTGTCCTATTGGGAAGACCAGCTGATCGACCGCATGCGCAAGAAGAACGCGGCGTAATCGCCGCACGTGTCCCGGACGCGATGCGGCGCGCAGTGCCGCTTCGCAGAGCCGGGATCCAGGGCCGCAATGGACCCCGGACGCTGCGCACCACTTCGTGCTGCGCAGCGTCCGGGGAACGAACCGAGAGACAGGACCATGAACTTCGACGACACCCCGCAGGAAGCCGCGTTTCGCGCCACCGCGCGCGCCTGGATCGCCGCGAATGCGCCGAAGCAGTATGAGGACGAGCTGCGCAGATCATCGCTCGGCCGCACGCAGCTCAGGAACGCTGACATCCTGGACGTCGCAAAGGCCTGGCAGAAGAAGAAGGCGGATGCAGGCTGGGCCTGCCTGCACTGGCCGAAGGATTATGGCGGCCGTGGTGCCTCGCCGATCGAACGCGTGATCTGGCAGCAGGAAGAGGGCGCGTTCGGCAAGCTCTCGGCGATGTTCATCATCGGCCACGGCATGTGCGGGCCGACCATGATGGCGTTCGCGCGCGAGGAGCATAAGCGCAAATATCTGCCGCCACTTGCCTCCGGTGAGAAGATCTGGTGCCAGCTCTTCTCCGAGCCGGCCGGCGGCTCCGATGTTGCGGGCCTGCGCACCCGCGCCGAGAAGGACGGCGACGACTGGGTGATCAATGGCCAGAAGATCTGGACCTCAGGCGCGCATTATTCCGACTACGGCATCCTGCTTACCCGCACCGATCCCAACGTGCCCAAGCACAAGGGCCTCACCATGTTCTTCCTGGACATGAAGAGCCCCGGCGTCGAGGTCAGGCCGATCAAGCAAGCCAACGGCAATTCCGACTTCAACGAGGTCTATTTCACCAACGTCCGCATTCCCGATCACCAGCGTCTCGGCGAGGTCAACGACGGCTGGAACGTCTCGCTGACCACGCTGATGAACGAGCGGATGTCGATCGGCGCTGGTGTTGCCACCGGTTTCCCGGAGCTGTTCGACTATTGCGCGAGCCTGATGCTCGACGGCGGTCCTGCGATCGAAGACCGCAGCGTGCGCTCGAAGCTTGCAAACTACGCGGTGAAGGCGAGCGGCTTGAGATACACCAGCATGCGCGCGATCTCGGCACTGTCGCGGGGCGAGCGGCCGGGGCCGGAGAATTCCATCGGCAAGCTGGTCGCTGGCTCCATGGTCCAGGAGGTCGCGATGTATGCGCTCGACCTGCAAGGCGCCGCCGGCGTCGTCAGTGGCCCGGAGGATGCCGAAGCCGCAGGCCGCTTCCAGGCCATGCTGCTGCGCGCGCCCGGCACCCGTGTCGAGGGCGGCACCGACGAGATCATGCGCAACATCATCGCGGAGCGCGTGCTGGGCCTGCCCGGCGATATCCGCGTCGACAAGGACGTGCCGTTCAACAAGATCCCGACAAGGGGAAGATGAACTCGAATCGTAGGTGGGCAAAGGCGCGGAGCGCCGTGCCCACCACTTCTGTTGAGAATAGCCGAAAGTGGTGGGCACGCTCCGCTTTGCCCACCCTACGCAGACAAGGGAAAGCGCCATGAATTTCGACGACACGCCGCAGGAAGCCGAGTTTCGCGCAACCGCTCGCACATGGGTCGCCGCCAACGCGCCGAAGGAGTTCGAGGAGGAACTGTCAAAATCCTCGCTCGGTCGCATCCGGCTCGCGAAACACGACATGGTCGAGGTCGGCAAGGCCTGGCAGAAGAAGAAGTCAGAAGCCGGTTGGGCCTGCCTGCACTGGCCAAGGGAATATGGCGGCCGTGGCGCAACGCCGATCGAACGGGTGATCTGGCAGCAGGAAGAGGGCGTCTACGGCAAGCTGACGCAACCGTTCCAGATCGGCGAGGGCATGTGCGGCCCGACCGTGATGGCCTGGGGCAGCGAGGAGGCCAAGCGCCGATATCTGCCCAAGCTCGCCTCCGGCGAGGAGATCTGGTGCCAGCTCTTCTCCGAGCCGTCCGCCGGCTCCGACGTCGCGGGGCTTCGCACCCGCGCGGAGAAGAAGGGCGACGACTGGGTCGTCAATGGCCAGAAGATCTGGACTTCTGGCGCGCATTATTCCGACCACGGGCTCCTGATTGCGCGGACCGATTCCAACGTGCCCAAGCACAAGGGCCTCACCATGTTCTTCCTGAGCATGAAGAGCCCTGGTGTCGAGGTGCGGCCGATCAAGCAGGCCAACGGCATGCAGGAGTTCAACGAGGTCTATTTCACTGACGTGGTGATCCCGGACAGCCAGCGCCTGGGCGCTATCGGCGACGGCTGGAACGTGTCGCTGACCACGCTCATGAACGAGCGCATGTCGATCGGCTCGCGGCTTGCGACCGGCGTACCTGAGATGTTCGAGTTCTGCTCGAACCTGATGCTGGAGGATGGCCTTGCGATCGACGATCCCGCCGTGCGCTCGAACCTTGCGAGCTGGGCGGTGAAATCGAACGGACTGAAATATACCAGCTACCGCGCGATCTCGGCGCTGTCGAAGGGCGAGCGTCCGGGCCCGGAAAACTCCATCGGCAAGCTGGTGTCGGGTATGATGCTCCAGGACATCGCGACCTACGCGATGGACCTGCAAGGCGCGGCTGGCGTTCTCACAGGCGCAGACGAGGAAACCGTCCACGGCCAGTTCCAGCAGATGCTATTGTCCTCGCCCTCGATGCGCATTGCCGGTGGTACCGACGAGATCTTGCGCAACATCATCGCCGAACGCGTGCTGGGCTTGCCCGGCGACATCCGTGTCGACAAGGATGTGCCGTATAACAAGATCCCCACGAAGGGGCGATGATCTCTCTCGTGTCCCGGACGCGGTGCGGCGCGCAGTGCTGCCTCGCGTCCGGCGAAATCATCGTAGGGTGGGCAAAGGCGCGTCAGCGCCGTGCCCACCTCGTCTGGAAGTGGTGGGCACGCTTCGCTTTGCCCACCCTACGAAGAAGAGAACGCCATGGATGCGAAATCGCCGAACGCCCACTACTCTACTGAGAACCGCATCGGCGTCCTCGAAGAGCTCCTCAACGAGCGCTATTCGGTGCGCGCCTTCCTGCCGAAGGAAGTCGACCGGGCAACCATCGAGCATGTCCTGATGACGGCGCAGCGCACCGCGTCCTGGTGCAACAGCCAGCCATGGCAGGTCGTGATTGCGAGCGGTGAGGCCAAGGAACGCTTTCGCAAGGCGATCTACCAGGAGGCCTCCGGCGGCCTCGGCGATGACTATGATTTCACACCGCCGCGCGAATATGTCGGCGTATATCTGGAGCGCCGCCGCGAGAGCGGCTTTCAACTCTACAACACGCTGGGCATCGTCCGTGGCGACAGGGCCGCCTATGCGAGGCAGGCGCTGGAGAACTACAACTTCTTCGGCGCGCCGCACGTCGCGATCATTCACTCCAACGAGCCGCTCGGCATCTACGGTGCGATCGATTGCGGCGGCTATGTCTCGAACTTCATGCTGGCCGCGCAGGCGCTCGGGCTCGGCACGATTCCGCAAGCCGCGCTCGCGCGCCACTCCGGCCTGATCCGCCAGCATTTCAATCTGCCCGACGACCGACGCGTCGTCTGTGGCATCTCATTCGGCTATGCCGATCACGCCCACAAGGTCAACAGCTACCGCACCTCACGGGCGAGGATAGCTGATACCGTGACGTTCGTGGACGAGTGATCCCCACGCGATGCAACGCTTGTAGCCCGGATGAGCGAAGCGATATCCGGGACCAGCGATTCCCCGGATGTCGCTTCGCTCATCCGGGCTACTCACCCTGGTGAGCCGCGGGTGACGAAAGCCCCGATCACCGAGATCGGGGCTTCGTTGTCGGACGTTGTCGCTTAAAGCGCGCTGAGATTAGGATGAATCATCATCGCGCTTTAGGTTGTTGTTTACGCATATCGTTTCGGAAAACCGCTTCGCACTTTTCCGGATCATGCTTCAGTAGATCCCGTACGCGCAGACGTTCACGACGCGCACGCGCGGGCCGTGGCGGGTGGGCACCACGCGCTCCTGGTAGCAGCCGCTCACGCCGGTGTTGACATAGATACCGCCATGACCCCAGCCCCAGCCGGGACCCCAGTGATGATGGAAGCCGTGGGCCGACGCGGCGCTGGGCGCAAGGGCGGCAACGCCGAGCGAACCGGCGGCGACGAGACCAAGGGCAAGCTTACGAAACATTCTCTTCTCTCCAGTGTGGCACGAAGCCGTTGTTGTGTCCCTGCGTCTCGGTCGGTGTGACTCCGAAACGCGTTCATTCGTGCACGCGGGAATCGTGTTTCAGGATTGTTTCGTAGAGAGGAGAAAGACCTTGGCCTCGGGCTTCCAGCGTCAAGAATGCTGCTTCCCGCGACGGGCCTGTTCTCAAAACCGCGGCGGCCGCTTCTCGGCAAAGGCCTTGATGCCTTCCTTGATCTCGTCGCCGCGCATGCTTTCGCGATGGCGGCGGGCTGCGGCCTCCTCGTCGAGCGCGCCGCGCGCGAATTCGTTGATCGCACGCTTCATGCCGCGCATCGCGATCGGTGCGTTGCCGGCGAGGATATTGGCCAGCTTGTCGACTTCCTCGTTGAGAAGCTCTGGTGCTACCATGGCGGTGAGATAGCCGATACGCAGCATCTCCGGTGCGCTGATTTTCTGCGCGGTCAGGAACAGCATCTTGGCGTTGTCGACGCCGAGCCGCGTCACATAACGCTTGATGCCGCTGGTGTAGTAGTGAAGACCAAGCCGTGCAGCCGGCATGAACATCTCGGCGGTGTCGGCGCCGATACGGAAGTCGCAGGCGAGCGCAAGGTCGGTCGAGCCGCCATAGACGCCGCCGTTGAGGCGGCAGATCGTGGGCACGCCGAGATCCTCCAGCCGGTCGACCACGACCTCGAACGCCGAGCCCGCGCTCTGCTGCTCCCTGGCGCTCACCGCGCGCTCGGCCACCGAATTGAGATCGTAGCCGGCGGAGAAGGCGCGTCCGGTGCCCGTCAGCACCAGCACGCGGATGGCGGGATCGGCCTCGATCCGGTCGAACAGCCTCAGGAGCTCGCCGAGATCTTCGGCCTGCAACCGGTTGAGATGCCGCGGACGGTTGAGGCGGATGGTGGCACGTGCGCCGTCGATGTCGAGCAGGGGCGTGCTGGCGGTCTCGGCCGCATCCGGCATTGCTGTCTCCATTTACTTGTTTTCGAGCGCCCGGCGTTTGGCTTCGGCATCGATGGTCTCGGCGAGATCGGGATGCCGTGCCATCAGTACGCGGAAATCGACGAGGTCGAGCACGAGCAGCCGCGAGACCTTCATGGTCGTGACGTTTGCGCCGCGCACGTTGTTGCCGAGCAGCGCCATCTCGCCGAAGAACGCGCCTTCGCCGAGCGCCACCTTCTTGCCGGGCAGATCGACTTCGACCTCGCCGGAGGCGATGAAATACATGCAGTCGCCTTGCGCACCCTTCCTGATGATCATGGTGCGGGCCGGCAGGTCCATGGTGCGCAGCATATGGGTGACGTCGGCGATCGCGGACGGTCCGAGAGCGGCAAAGAACGGCACCTTGCTGACGGTCTCCCAGGTCTTGAGGAAATTGTCGCGCCGCGTCTCGGCGGCAAAGCCGGTCGCCAGAATACCGGTCCAGAGGCCGAACACGCCAAGGCCCGAGATCATCACCAATGCGGCCACCATCCGCCCGAGCGGCGTGACCGGCACGACGTCGCCATAGCCGGTCGTCGTCAGCGTTACCACCGCCCACCATAGTGCCGACGGCACGCTGCCGAAGGTCTGGGGCTGTACGTCGCGCTCCAGGAAATATTCAGCAACCGAGGCGAGGAACACCACCATCAGGAAGATCACGAGCACGCTGAGCAGCGGCCCCGATTCCAGTACGAGCACGCGGCGAAGCTGGCGCAGGCCCGGGATGCCCGGCACGACCTTGAGCACCCAGAGCACGCTGAGGAGCCACGCCGTCTTGGGCTCGACGCCAAGCACAAGCGCGACCGGCACGGCGAGCGCCCCGATCGCATCGACCAGCCCGCTCGAGGACAGCACGTAGAGCCCCAGCCGCTGCTGTCTTGCCATGTGGCGCAGCCGGACCAGCCATTCGAACACGAAATAGGCCAGGCACGCCCACAGCAAGGCGTCCACCCAGTGATGCGCGGCTTCGTAGGCCGGGTTGACCGTCAACAGCGTCATGGTCACGACGCCGGCCGCGACCGCGACATAGGCCGCCGTGGTCATGTTCCGGCCGGCCGTCGCGGCCACGAATTTCGCCAGAGCGGGGATCAACGGCTTGGACATACGGAATTGAGGTCCGGTGTTGGCTGGATTAGCCCGTCCCGGTTGGGACTGCCGCGCCAAAGTGCCTGCACCGGCGGGGGCCGTCAACGATAGGACGCTGACAGCTTCATGGGGCCCGCCACGCAAGCCGCAATCACGGGGCCGAAATCGCCGAGACCGTTACTTGAAATGCGGCGGCTCGTCGTAGCCGCGGCGGCTCGAGAAGAACAGCAGCGCCATGAGGCCGACGCCGACGATCACCGAGAAGCCCGCGCCCAGTGCGAGCGCAATGTAGCCTTCGGTCGGAATCGGCTCACCGTCGACCGACATGGCCGAGTAGGCGAAATAGCCGACGCCGGCGAGCATAGCGAGCAGGATGATGACGAGCAGTGCACGCATGGCCGGTCTCCGGTTGCGCGGAGGATCAACGGTTGCAGGTCAAGTCAGTTCCAGGTCGGCGACGCCGTCACGCGCGCGGGTTCCTCGCGTCAAGGCCAGGCCTCATGCGCTGTGTGCGGTCTTCACCACCACCACGTTGGTGTCGTCATGCGCAGTGGCTTCGCGCCCCGAGGCCTCGCCAGGCTTCTCTGCATCGCCCGCGTGCCTCTCAGCATCGCCTGCGTGCCTCTCGGCATCGCCTGCGTGCCTCTCGGCATCGCCTGCGTGCCTCTCGGCATCGCCTGCGTGCCGCTTCAGGTGCTCGCGCCGCATGCCGAGATCGTCGCGGACGAATTCATAGCCAAGCTTGAACGTATCGAGCCCGTCGGTACTGATGGTGCCGTCTCTCAGTCCCACCACGGCTCTGCGCAGGATCGCTTCGAGCTCATCCGCCAGGCACTCGAGCTCATCGAGCGAATGGGCATGCTCGATGCGCTCGCCGACGTCGAGGATGGCGGTGGACAGCTCGCTGGCCTTCTCCGGTGCGATCCTGGTGATCTTGGCGTAGATCGCCGCGAAGATCGAGCCGATGACGCTGAGCGCGCCGGCGCCCAGATACATCATGTCGCTGTATTTATCCATGAACGACTTGGTGTCGTCGTTGATGTAGTCGGCCGCGCCCTGATGCGCCATGACGAAGGCGTCCTTGTCGACGGAGGCCGGCTCGATCCGGGTGGCGAACCCGTTTTCGAGGCCGAGCTCGGATTTGTTCTCGTAGAGGATGCGCGCGAGGTCACCGGCGGTGGACAACGACATCTTCGACTGCGCGACCAGCAGCCATTCGAGCCCGATCGTGTCTAAATCGTCGTCGGGAATCTCCGGTGCGGCCGACAGCGTGCCCGCCGTCAAGGTCTCCTCGGAAATGCCGGGAATCTTGCGCGTCAGCGCCTTGGCCTCGTCGATGGCGTTCAGTGTGAAGCCGCCGCGCTTGGCGACCTGCTCGTAGGCCTTGTCGCGGACCGCCTTCGAGGCGTGGACGATGGCGATCACTGCGGAATAGCCACTCGCGGGCGCCAGCAGCTTGTCCAGCGTTACGCCCTGCGGGGCCATCTGCACGCGTGCCGCGGCGTCCGGCGTTTCGGGAACATCGAGAATGCTGCGGACGAAGGCGAGCGACGAGTCGTTCTCGGCGAGCACCGCGACCTTCTTCTTTTTCAATTCCGCGAGCGATTTGACCTTCTTGTTGCCGGGGCCGAGCAGCAGCACCACATCATGCTCGAGGAGGGCGAGCGCGCGCGCCCGCGGCGGCACCTTGCCGTCGGTGCGCAGGATGGCGAGATCGGCCTGCTTGCGGTCGAATTGGGCAATCGCCTTGGCGTTGTCAGGATTGTTGACGATCTTGATCCGGAACCGCGAGGCATTGTTCTTGAGCACGGCGGCGAGCTTGGTGGCGAAGCGTGCCTCGTCGCTGTTGGCGTCACCGACGGCAAAGATCAGGGTCTCCGAATTGCGCAGCATGGCCCGGCCGCCCCAGACGGTGGCCAGCGACAGGATCAAGGTCAGCACGACATAGAGCACGACCTGCTGCTGATTGGTCTTGATGACCTTCGGGCGCGACGGTGGGGACTGTTCGGTCGATGACATCTGGCCTTCGGCACTCATGGCTGGCCTTATTCCGTTGCCAGGTGGCGGCCGGCTTGCCGGCAAAGGCCGCCCGAAAATTCGTAAACGCCTGAAAAAGTACGATAATCCTCTACTTGGGGATGATAGCTCTCCGGCCGCAGAATGCAAATTTCGAGCCGTGGGTAATGTTACTGCGAGGGAGCGCCGGCAATTGGTCCCCATCGTCGTTGGGCCACACCTTGTGATTTTCCGGTTCCTTCCGGGGTGCATTCCGCCGCGAGAGATGTCATAAAAGCGCGATCTCGGCGATTTGGCCGGGCCCAAGAAGAAGTCGCACTGAACGCTCTATTTTTTCTTCCACGTTCAATGAGGGCGTCCAGCTTTGTCGTTTCCACCCATGTCATCGGCGGTTCCGGTCGAAGCGCTCATTGGCTGGATGCTGCTGCTCACCTTCAAGCACATCATCGCCGACTTCGTCCTTCAGACCGCCTGGATGGCGCACGGCAAGGACCAGAAGCACGGCTGGGCTCTGCCGCTCCTGGTGCACTGCCTCGTTCACCTTGCGGTTGCGCTGCCGCTGATCCTGATATTCGCGCCTAAATTCTGGTTCGTCGCCCTGGTTGATTTCGCGATCCACATCACGGTCGATCGGGCCAAGGGGTTGGTCTCGGCCAATTTCGGCGTCAACCAGGAGCATCCCTGGTTCTGGACCTTGATCGGCGTCGATCAGGCGCTGCACCACCTCACCGGTTTTGGGCTGTCGATCTTCATGGCGGCGAACTGAGCCTGCCGGCTTTTGGCCGCGTTCCGATTCGGAAACGAGGCGCAAGACCCCGGGACACTACCGGCCTGTGTGGTTAACCTTTCGTTAGAGAATTGCGCGGCATCTTCGGCATACGAGGAGAATCGCAATGTTTTCAAGCCGAGACGCCTACGAAAGCGATTTCTGCCCGGTCCGCGACGAGCTCCTTGGCGAGATGTATCGCGCCAGCGAAAGCGGCCTGCCGAGGCTGGTTGAGAGTGTTGCCCCCGAGGCCCGCGCCAGGCTGGCCTTGTTCTGCTATCGCCGCAGCCACCTGCATTCGCTGGCGGTCGCAATTGCCGCAAGCTGCACGGAGCGCGAACTGATCGAGAGCGGCGGGCGCGTCGGCTCGACGCTCTACGCGCTGTCGCGTGAAAACACGACCAAGGCGTCGCCGTCGCCGTCTGGCAACCGCAAGCCGATTACGCTGTCGACCAAACCGCTTTCGGTGCTCGCCCCACTCGAGGACGAACTCGACGACGATCTCGCTGAAGCGGTTCCGGCTTAAGTTCTTTGTTGGCGCATGATCTCTGCGCAAACGCGTGCCGCGTTTGTCGCGAGGGAAAACCGCTGCACGCTTTGCGCTGACGCGGCCCTTCGGGTCCGGATCATACGCTGACCTCGATCACCGGCAGTCCGAACTTCCGCCGCGCCATCGCGCATTCGGCATCGCCCGGCATGCAGGTACGGCACACCTCCGGCCGCACGGCATAGATGCCGCAGGCGGTCGCATCGCCGATCTTCCCTTTCAGTGCCGAACAACGATCGCCGTCGCAGCGCATGCCCGATTGCCGCTCGTTGACGAAGGCTTGCGGGATAGCTGCGAGCTCCGCCTCGCTCTCCATCGAGAAGCGCGGCCAGTTCGCCGAATAGGCGCAGCAGGCGCCGCAAGCCTGGCAGAGCTGCGATAGGTCGATCGCGGAATTCTGGTCCATGTCGCTCAATTGTCCTTCGGCGGCCCCCAGACCAGGCTCTGCCGCCACTTGGCGCGCAGCACGTCGCGCCGCTCCGGATATCTCTCGTCGAGATAGGCCGCATCCACCACACGGTCGGTGCGGAAGCTGCGGAAATCGCTGCGCAGCTCGCACCAGGCTGCGAGCAGCCGCACGGCCTCGAGATAGCCGACCGCAATCGGCCAGATCGTGCGCTGGCTGTCGCGGCCCTGCTCGTCGCGATAGCGCAGGGTGATCTTCTTGCCCTCATGAATTTGAGTGCGCGTGCGCACCATGTCCATGCGGTCGGGTTCACGATTCCAGCTCGGCCGCGCGCGGCTTGCCGGCTCCAGCACGAAGGGACGCAGGCGCTCGGGCACGGTGTCGGCGATCTTCGCCATCAGATCTTCGGCGGCGCGCGCCAGCGCCGTGTCAGCGTGGCCGGCAACCCATTGCGCTCCCAGCACCGCCGCTTCGATCTCGTCGGGTGTCAGCATCAAAGGCGGCAGGTCAAAGCCCTTTTCGAGGATGTAGCCCATGCCGGCCTCGCCGCGGATCGGAACACGCTGGCCGATCAGCGTTGCGATGTCCCGATAGACGGTACGCTTGGAGGTCTCGAGCTCGGCCGCGATCGCGTCTGCCGTCTGTGGTTTGCGGCTGCGTCGGAGTACCTGGATGATCTGAAACAGCCGGTCGGCACGTCTCATGACACGTCTTCCGATTTGGCGCCGTTTAAAATCCGACGCGCGGATGCTGACAGGATGTTGGCAGCAGGGGAGTTCTATACCGGGACAACACTTCGAATGAAGAGGATTTGTCCATGATGCTCCCCACCACCTTCAGCCAGGCGAGCCCGCTGTGGCGGGTGCAGGCCTTGCTGCAAACCTTCACTCTTGGCCGTCTCGGCGCGTTCGATCTCATGTTCGTCGACCTTCGTCTCGCGATCGTCGCTCTGATCGCGCGCTCGCTATTCGGGGCTGCGGAAGCCGTGGTTCGCCACGTCATGGGCCGCGCCTGGCAGGGGGCCCGTTTCGCGCAGCATATCACGGCTGCTGCCACCATGGTGGCAGCAGCCAGTCGTTAGGTTCCAACAACTCTTTCGGGGGATCAGGAGCAATTTGCATGATCACGCTTTACGGCTTTGGCGTCGGCTTCGGCCTGCCGGAAATCAGCCCCTTCGTCACCAAGACGGAGGTGCAGTTGAAAATGGCAGGACTGCCCTATCGGAAGGAGCGGGCGATGCCGCCCGCTTCGCCCAAGGGGCAGCTGCCGTTCATTGACGATGACGGCGAAGCGGTCGCCGATTCCACCTTCATTCGGGCGCATATCGAGCGCCGCTATGGTTTCGACTTCGACGCCGGCCTGTCGTTGCAGGAACGCGCGCAGGCCTGGGCCTTCGAGCGCATGATCGAGCATCACGTCTATTGGGGGCTGGTCGGCGCGCGCTGGGTGGACCCGGTCAATTTCGCCAAGGGCCCGGCGCATTTCTTCGACGGCGCGCCGGAGCACAACCGCGAGAAGCTGCGCGAGGACGCGCAATTCCGCGTCGCCGAGAACTACCTGCTGTCGGGTCTCGGTCGGCATGCACCCGATGACGACGTCGATCTCGCCGTGCGCTCGCTGTTCGCGCTGTCCGTGCAGCTCGGCGACAAGGCCTATCTGATGGGCAACAGGCCTTCAGGCGTCGACGCCACGGCCTTCGGCGCGCTCGGCGGAATCCTGACGCCGTTCTTCGAATCCAAGCTGCGCGAGCGGGCGGAAGAGTTTCCGAACCTCACCGCCTATGTCGACCGCATGATGGATCAGTACTATCCGGATTTCGCATGGACGAAGCTGCGGGAGGCGGCGTAGCGCATGTAGGTCAAAGTGCTTCCGCAGACGCGGGAGAGGGAGCGCACCGGCGTCGCGTTTGCAGTCGATCTCTACGGCAACGTGAGAAAAGAAAAGAGCCGACCCTTAGGGGCCGGCTCTGGTCGCGTTCGAATGATCGCTGCTCTCACTTCACCAGCTTGTACTTGCCGTTCGTCACCGTGAGCAGGATGCGCGAGCGCTCGTCGAGGCCGTAGCGATCCTTTTCGGTGAAGTTGTAGACGCCCTGGCTTGCGGCCAATTCCTTCTCCGACAGCATGGCCTGGCGGATCGCCTCGCGGAATTCCGGCGTGCCGGGCTTGGCGGTTTTCAGCGCCGTCGGAATGATGCGCTTCAGGAGCTCGAACGCATCGTAGGAGTGGCCGGCGAACTGGCTGCGGCTGTTCGGGCCATACTTCGCTTCATAGGCGGTGTTGAGTGCAAGGCCCGGCTTCTTGGTCTGCGCTTCGTCCGGCTGGTCTTCCGGATCCATGACGGGTCCTGAAGCCATCAGCACGCCTTCCGCCGCCTTGCCGGCGATGCGGATGAAGTCCATGCTCGCCGCACCATGGGTCTGGTAGATCAGGCCCTGATAGCCGCGCTCACGCAGCTCGGTCTGCGGCAGTGCCGCCGCGGTGCCGGACGCGCCGACCAGGATCGCGTCGGGATTGGCGGCGACGAGCTTCAGCACCTGTCCGGTCACAGACGTATCGGGACGCGCGAATCGCTCCTCGTCCGCGATGGTCATGCCCATCGGCCCGGTCTGCGCCTTCAGGTCGTTGAACCAGAGGTCGCCATAGGAGTCTGAATAGCCGATATAGCCGACCGTCTTCACGCCCTTGGCCTTCATGTGGTCGTACAGCACCTTGCCCACGATCGGGATCGGCTGCGGCATCGCGACCGACCACTTCATGCGCTCGGGGGTGATCGGGAAGGGGGCGAGGCCGAAATGCGGAATGCCGGCTTCGTTCGCGACGTTGGAGACAGCGATCGTCGGCGGCGTGAGCGCCGAGCCCATGATGATGTCAGCCTTGGATTCCGTGACGAAGCGGCGCGCGTTGGTGGTCGCGGTGGTCGGATCGCCGCCGTCATCGAGCACGATCACCTTCAGCGGCACGCCGGCGATTTCCTTCGGCACGAACTCCAGTGCGTTACGCTCGGGAATGCCGAGCGCCGCGCCCGGGCCGGTCGTGGTGGTGGTGATGCCGATGGTGATTTCGTTGGTCTGGGCCATCGCGGGCAGTGCTGGCAGGGCCAGTGTCGCCGCCGCAATAGCGGCGCTCAGGTAAAAGCGTTTCATCTATTCCTCCCTTAAGGTGTG
This sequence comes from Bradyrhizobium sp. UFLA05-109, assembly GCF_054185165.1. NCBI lineage: Bacteria > Pseudomonadati > Pseudomonadota > Alphaproteobacteria > Hyphomicrobiales > Nitrobacteraceae > Bradyrhizobium > Bradyrhizobium sp. UFLA05-109. The sequence goes on from NZ_JBBIAR010000014.1 coordinate 40,351, forward strand.
CCTTTGAAAGCAGACTTTGTGATCGAATTCAGCCCCGTCTTTGGGCGGTGCGGCGATTTAGCTCCAGAAATCTAACCCACGAATTTGGCCACCATTTCCGGCGGAAACGGTGCGGATTTCAGCTTGTCGGGATTGGCTGGGTCGCGGCCGACGAGGACGCGGGTCTCGAAGGCCTCGATCGCCAGGGCGTCGCCCTTGTACACGTTGTGCTTCACCTCGAAGCTCGAGCGCTTGATGCTCTCGATCTTCGTCTCGATGGTGATCCAGTCGCCATGGGTCGACGGGATGTAGAACTTCGCCCGCGTGTCGACCATCGGAATGCCGACCAGTCCGTATTTGTGGACCAGGTCCTGTTTCGAGAAGCCGGCCTTCTCGAACAGGACCGAGGTCGAATCGTCGAACATCGAGAAGTAGCGCGGGTAATAGACGATGTTGGCGGGGTCGCAGTCGCCCCACTGGATCTGGACGTCGCGCCGATGAACGAACATGTGTGACGGCTCTACTTGGGCGCCATGCGCAGCGAGCCGTCGAGCCGAACCACCTCGCCGTTGAGATACGCATTCTCGACCATGTGCAGCGCGAGCGACGCGAACTCGTCGGCGTTGCCGAGCCGGCGCGGGAACGGGATCGCGGCGGCGAGCGAGTCCTGGGCCTCCTGCGGCAGGTTGGCGAGCAGCGGGGTGAGGAACAGGCCGGGTGCGATGGTCAGCACGCGGACGCCGAACTGTGCGAGTTCGCGTGCGATCGGCAGCGTCATGCCGACGATACCGCCCTTGGACGCCGAATAGGCGGACTGGCCAATCTGGCCGTCATAGGCCGCGACGGAAGCGGTGTTGATGATGACGCCGCGCTCGCCGCTCGCCTGCGGCTCGAGCTTGGACATCTCGGTGGCGGCAAGACGCAGCATGTTGAAGGTGCCGATCAGGTTGACCTTGATCACCTTGTCGAAATCGGCAAGCGCCATCGGACCATCGCGGCCGACCACGCGTTTGGCAACGCCGATGCCGGCGCAGTTGACGAGCACGCGGGCCGGGCCGTGGGCCTTGGTGGCTGCCGCGATCGCGGCTTCGGCCGAGGCGGCGTCGGAAACGTCGCACGTCACGGCCACGCCCTTGATCTCTGCCGCGACGGTTTCGGCGAGCTTGGTGTTGAGGTCGCAGACCGCGACCTTGGCGCCCTGCGCCGCCAGCTTGCGTGCGGTCGCCGCACCCAGTCCCGATGCACCGCCGGTGACGATGGCTGCCTGATCCTTCAACAACATGGCGTTCTCCTTTGGCGGATTGTTTCTAGGCGACCGATATCACACGGTCCGATGGATTTGCAGCATAGAGCTCGTCAATCAGTGCGGTGCGATGCTCGAGCACGGCGCGCTGGTTGATCGAGCCTTTGTCGGTAACCTCGCCCTTGTCGATCGAGAGCGGCATGTCCAGAAGGATCGCGCGGGTGATCCTGGTCGAGGAACCGGTGGCCGAGCCGAGGAACTGGGTGAGGCGCTCGCGGAACGCCTCGCGGACCAGGCGGTCGCGTGCGGTGACGACGAGATCGTCGGCTGGTAGTGTCGGGTTGATCAGGCGGCAGCCATCGAGATCGAGCACCACGAGCGCGGAAATCTCGTCGCGGTTGATGCCGGCGATGATGACGTCGCGCACCAGCGGCGCGCAGGCCGCTGTGAGGCGCGCGCGCAACGGGCCGACGCTGACCCAGGTGCCGCTCGCGAGCTTGAAGTCCTCGCTGACGCGGCCGTCGAAGTCGAAGCCGGCATTGAGATCATTAGGGTTGGCGGGCTTCAGCGCATCGCCGAGCTTGTAAAAGCCTTCCTCGTCGAAGGATTTTGCCGTGACTTCGGGCTGGCGCCAGTAGCCAGGCATGACGTTCGGGCCCTTGCAGCGGACTTCCAGCTTGCCGTTATTGGGCACGAGCTTGGCATCATTGCCGGAGACGGGCAGGCCGACATGGCCGGAGCGGCTGGTGCGTGGATTGACCGACATGAAGAACGGCGCGGTCTCGGTAGCTCCCAGGCCCGTCAGCATCGGGATGCGATAGCCCTTCTCCTTCACCGCGAGCTCGTCGAGGCTGTCCCAGACGAAGGGCGAGAGCGCCGCGCCCGAGAAGAACATCGCATGCAGGCGGTCGAAGAACTTTGCGCGCAGGCCCTGGTCGTCGCGCAGATAGGGCAGCAGCGATTCGTAACCTTTGGGGACGTTGAAATAGACCGTCGGCGAAATCTCCTGGAGATTGCGCACGGTCTCCTCGATGCCGCCGGGCACCGGCTTGCCGGCATCGAGATACATCGAGCCGCCGTTATAGAGCGTCAGGCCGATATTGTGGTTGCCGCCAAAGGTGTGATTCCAGGGTAGCCAGTCGATGATGACCGGCGGTTCGTCCTTCAGGAACGCCAGCGTCTCGCGCAGCATCACCTGGTTGGCGCAGATCATGCGCTGGGTGTTGATGACGGCCTTGGGATTGCCGGTCGAGCCCGACGTCAGCAGGAATTTTGCGATCGTGTCCGGGCCGATTCTCCCATGCAGCTCGTCGAGCGCGGGATGGATCGGCGTCGCCATGAGGTCGGCGAGCAGGGTGACGTCGCGCCCCGGCACCGTGCCGTAGGACGCAGCGATCTCGGTGCCGAGCGAGACGTTGGTAGCAAGCGCGTCCGCGAACTTGTCGGCGTCCTCGGCAAATACGAGGCCCGGCGTCAACAGCTTCATGAGATAAGAGAGCTTGCCGTAGTCCTTCGAGACCAGCGAATAGGCCGGCGATACCGGGCAGAAGGGCACGCCGGCGTAGTACGCGCCGAAGGCGAGCAGCGCATGGTCGATCGAATTGCCGGAGAGGATGACGACCGGCTTCTCCGCCGACAAGCCACGCTGGATCAGGCCGGAGGCGATGTGCCGGCTCGCGGTGAGGAGCTCGGCATAGGTGATCTTGCGCCAGCCCCGGCCGCCTTCGCGCTCGGCCATGAAGACGCGGTCCGGTGTCGTCTTCGCCCAATGATGCAGGCGGTCGGTGATACGCACCGGATAGTCGCCGAGCGGCTGTCTTGGCCGCAGGTAGATCGTGCCGTCATCGCGCCGCTCGATGTTGACGACGGGATCGCCGAACGAGATCGGCCGCAGCGGGGAGGTGCTCGCGCCGCGCTCCGTGGTGGAAGAGGACGGCTGTGCGCTCATGACTTGGGCTTCACCTTGGCGGTCTTGTGCTCGAGGAACTCGCGGATCCGGCGCTTGGCTTCCTTGTCGCTCTGGGCAACCGTCGCCATCAGCGATTCCATCAAGAGGCCGGTCTGCGGATTGGCCTCGGCGATCATCGGGAGCGCCTGGAGCACGGCGAAATTCGTCAGCGGCGCATTGGAGGCGATGCGCGCGGCGAGTTCGAGCGACTTCGTCAGTGAGCCGCCCTCCTCGGTCAGGTATTGCGCAAAGCCGTAGGAGGCGCCTTCGGTCGCCGAATAGACGCGGCCGGTCAGCATCATGTCCATCATTCGCGCGACGCCAATCAGCCGCGGCAGCCGCACCGAGCCGCCGCCGCCGACGAAGATGCCGCGCTGGCCCTCCGGCAGTGCGTAATAGGTCGAGGGCTCGGCAACGCGGATATGCGCGGCGCAGGCCAGTTCCAGCCCGCCGCCGATCACGGCGCCCTTCAGCGCCGCGATCACGGGCACCCGGCTGTACTGGATGCGGTCGAACACCCGGTGCCACATCTGGGAGTGCAGGAGGCCGCCGGTGGCGTCGTGGTCGGTCAGCTCGGACAGATCGAGGCCGGAGGAGAAATGGTCGCCAATGCCATGGATGACAACCGCGCCGATGTCATCCGGCAGCGTCGCAAAGCAGTTGCTGATCTCGTGAATGATGCCGTCATTGAGCGCATTGCGCTTGGCAGGCCGGTTCAGACCCACGGTCAAGACCTTGTCCGCCCGCTCGATCTTGAGCAGCGCATCAGGTCCCGCGGCTGCGGTATCGGCGTTTCCCTGTGTCATTTGCGTCCTTTTCAGAATAGTTATGTTGTATAACGAATTTCGAGGGAGTCAATATGGAAGGGCGGCCGTGGGCGGACCGGAGGTCAGGGGCGGTAACGAGGCGCCCCATTCTCGCCGTCGTCCCGGGCGAAGGCCGGGACCCCCGCGCGAGCGCTTGCGCTCGTCGAGATAACCCCAGGGAGACGTTTGGCGAAGGCTCGCGGCCCGAGTTTCCCCCAACAACTCTATCCTGGGGTTATGGGTCCCGGGCTCGCGACTTTGTCGGCCCCGGGACGACCAGCGGAGTGTGAGGCGCTGCCGTTGCAATATCGTCGTCATTGCGAGCGCAGCAAAGCAATCCAGGGTCTTTCCGCGGAGGAATTCAGGATTGCTTCGTGGCTTCGCTCCTCACAATGACGAGGGGGCCGAATTGGGATCCAGTTGCAGCGCTCGCGAAAAAACCTCACATCACCTGATGCACGTCGATCACCACGCGGTCTGCGTGCCGCGCGGCTGAAGCCACGAAGATGTGCTGCATCAGCCAGCGGTAATTGTCGTGCCCGGTCTCGAACTTCGGTACGGTGCGGAAGTAGATCAGTTCGGGGTCGACGGGCTCGCCGCGCTTGAGCTTCTGCAGCAGGTCCACCGGGCCGAAGCGAATGCCCTTGTTCTCGACATAGACGGTGGCGCCGTCGTCGGTTTCGAAGGCGTATTTGGCCTCGAGGTCGATCAGCTCGCTCGGACGGATGATCTGGAAGTCGGCGCCGAACGGCAAGACCCTGCCGTTGATCGCGCCCCGTACCTCGCCGCCGATGATCGGGATGATGCGGCGGACACCCGTGCCGGTCTCGCCCGCGGTGACGACGTCACCGATACGGGCGGTGATGGTGAAGACGTATTTCGTCTCGAGCTTGGGCGTGGTCATCACGCCACCCCTAATGTGCCATCATTCGCGTCGGCAGCCAGGTCGCCAGCAGCGGGAAGGCGATCAGGATTACCAGCCGAACCAGGTCGGTGGCCACGAACGGGATCACGCCCTTGAAGATGGTGGAGAAGGACACGTCCTTCACCACGCTCTTGATGACGAAGACATTCATGCCGACCGGCGGATGGATCAGGCCGAGCTCGACGGTCATGACGATGATGACGCCGAACCAGATCGGATCGAAACCGAGATGCGTGATCACGGGGAAGATGATCGGCACCGTCAGGATAATCATTGCCATGGCGTCCATCAGGCAGCCGAGCACGAGATACATCACCATGATCAGCGCCAGCACGCCGTAAGAGCCGAGGCCGAGACCGGTGAGGAATTCCGTCACCTTCTGCGGGGTCTGCGTCACCGTCAGGAAGTAGCCGAAGATCAGCGCGCCGATCAGCACGGTGAACACCGCGGCCGCGGTGCGCGTTGCCTGCAGGAGCGAGGCCAGAATCTTCTCGCGATCGAGCCGCCCCGTGAGCACGCCGATGATGAAGGCGCCGGTGGCGCCGACGCCGCCGGCTTCGGTCGGCGTGAAGCGGGGCAGGAATGGCAGGCCGTAGAGGCCGCCGATCACGAACACGAACAACAGGACCGGGGCCCAGATGTCCTTGAGGCCCGCGAAGCGCTCGTTCCACGGCAGCTTCTTGCCCTTGGGCAAAAAGTCCGGACGGACGTATCCGATCAGGCCGATGGTGATCATGTACATGCTCATCGCGAGCAGGCCCGGGATGATGCCGGCGATGAAGAGTTTTCCGATGTCCTGCTCGGTGATGATGCCGTAGACCGCGAGCACGGTGGAGGGTGGCAGCATCGCACCCAACGTGCCGCCCGCCGCGATCACGCCGGTGGCAAAGGATTGCGGATAGCCGAAACGGCGCATCTCCGGATATGCGACGGCGGAGAAGGTCGCCGCGGTTGCGACGGAGGAGCCGCAGATCGCGGCAAAGCCGCCGCAGGCGCCGACGGTTGCGATGCCGAGCCCGCCGCGCAAATGGCCGACAAAGCCGTTGGCGGCGCGGAACAGTTCGCGGCTCATGCCGGAATTGCTGACGAAGGAGCCCATCAGCAAGAACATCGGGATGACGCCAAAAGTGTAGTCGGTGACCGTGCGCATCGAGGTCTGGCCGACGAGCTTGAGCGCCGGCGTGGCGCCGACGAGGTAGGAGAAGCCGGACACGCCGACGAGGCCCATGGCCATGCCGACGGGCACGCGCAGCAGCATCAGGGCGAACAGGGAAACGAAGCCGATTACGGCAACGGCGTCGGTGCTCATGATTACTCCGTCGCCTTCAGCTTGGGATCGTGCATTTCTTCGGGATGGAAGATCAGCCGGTAGGTGCGGATCGCGATCAGCAGCACCGCCGAGACATCGCCGATCCAGGCGATCGCGAAGAACGGCCAGGTCGGCATGTGCATATCGAAGGTCTGCACATTGTCGTTGTAAGTGCCGCGAACCTTGTCGAACAGCGTCCAGGTCTGCACGGTGACGACGAACAGCAGCACTAGGGTTGCGAACACGTCGATCCAGCGTTGATAGCGCGGGCTTGAATTGGCCCAGATCAGGTCGACCGTGATGTGCGTGCCGCGATAGGAAGTCGCGGCAATGCCCCAGAAGATCAGGATGCCGAGCAGCATGCGGCCGATGTCGAAGCTGTCGGGGATCGAATAGTTCAGCGTGTTGCGCAGCAGGACAGAAACGAAGATGTCGAGCGCGACGAGGCCGACGAAGCCGGCCGCGATCCATTCGATCGTATCGATAAAGCGATCCATCCAGGCGCGCTTCATGGGGAGGAATCCTATTCAAGAGTCAGGCGTGCCGCTGCTGTAGCCGCGACCGAACTGCTTCCTCCCCCGCAAAGCGGGAGAGGTACAGCGAGTTCGCGGCGATAGCTTGCCGTCACTCCGCCAGCGCGTTGTATTTCTTCAGCGAGGCCTTCAGCTCGGTGAGCGCTGCGTTCGGATCAGTGCCGGTCTTCTTCACGCCCTCGCCCCAGGTCTTGACCAGTGGCTCGGCGGCCTTCTTCCAGGACGCGGTCTGCTCCGGGTTGAGCTTGTAGACCTCGTGACCTTCTTCTGCCTTGATCTTGTCGATGCCGGCATCCTCGAACTTGCCCCAGTGCTCGCCGACCACGCCGGCCATCTCGGTCGTGCAGTTCTTGTCGATCGCCGCCTTCTGCTTGTCGGACATCGCGTTGTACTTGTCCTTGTTCATCACAAAGGCGAACGTCGTGACATAGAGCGGCGCGTCCATGTGATACTTCGTCACCTTGTCGATGCCGAACAGCAACATCGAGCCCCAGGGGAAGGTGACGCCGTCGGCGACGCCGCGCTCGATGATGTCGCGCACTTCGGGCGCGGACGACTGCACATTGGTGCCGCCGAGCGAAGTGACGAAATTCGCCATGGTGGCGTGGGCGGGGCGGATCTTCAGGCCCTTCACGTCCTCCGGCACCACGATCTTCTTGGTGCGGGAGTGGAAGGAGGAGGGCGAGTGGACGAAGGCGAGACAGAATTTGACGTCCTTCATCTCCTTCTCGGCATATTTGCGGTACCAGGCATCGAGCCCCATCGAGCCGCCCTTGGCGTCCGAGACCAGAAACGGCAGTTCGCCGGCACCGATGATCGGGAAGCGGCCGGGCTGGTAGCCGGGATTGACGTAGGTGACGTCGGCGATGCCGTCGCGCGCCATGTCGTAATGATCGAACGCCTTGCCGAGCTGCTGCGCCGGGAACACCTTGCTCTTGATGGTGCCGCCGGAGTCCTTCTCCACCGCGGCTGCCCAGTCCTCCAGCGATTTCTGGAGCGGATGCGAGGCCGGCACCCAGTGCGAGATCTTCAGGTCGAAATTCTTGTCCTGCGCGAAGGCAGGCGACACGCTTGCTGCCAGCAGCAACGCCAGACAGGCTTTCCTCATCGCTCGTCTCTCCCTGTTCTTGACCGCAGGCTGCTTCGGCCCGGTCTCGTTAGTTAACATGTTATATAATTGGATCGCGCGTTCAAGCCGGAAGTGGCAGCGCTGCTGCTTTCGTCTCGCGGAAAGCCGTCACCCGGATATCGCGCTGCGGCGAATGGCACTCCCCTTTGCTCAAACGTTATATGTTATAATTATCGCGCGCGGACGACGGCGACAAGCAAGCTCGCGCCGCACCCTACAGGATCGGAAGGAGCAAGTATTGCGGACAAAAGTCGCAATCATCGGTGCTGGGCCGGCGGGACTGCTGCTTGGCCAATTGCTGCACAGCTATGGCATCGACAATGTCATTCTCGAGCGGCAGAGCCCCGACTACGTGCTCGGGCGCATCCGCGCCGGCCTTCTCGAAGAGGGAACCGTCGCGCTGCTCGACGAAGTCGGTGCGGGAGGGCGCGCGCATGCCGAAGGCCTCTTGCATGAGGGCATCGAGCTTGCCTTTTCCGGCCGTCGTCACCGTATCGACATGAAGGCTGCGACCGGTAAGACGGTCATGATCTATGGCCAGACCGAGGTGACGCTCGATCTGATGAATGCGCGGAAAGCGACAGGGTTGACGTCGGTCTACGAGGCCAAGGACGTGCAGCCGCACGATTTCGACGGCAGTCACCCGCGCGTAACCTACGTCAAGGATGGTGTCAGTCACGAGATTTTCTGCGACTTCATCGCCGGCTGCGATGGTTTCCACGGCGTCAGCCGCGCCAGCGTCAAGCCGTCGGCGATCGAGGAGTTCGAGCGGATCTATCCGTTCGGCTGGCTCGGCATCCTCTCGGATACGCCGCCGGTCAGTCATGAGTTGATCTATTCCAACCACGCCCGGGGCTTTGCGCTCTGCACCATGCGCTCGACCAAGCGCAGCCGGCATTATGTCCAGTGCTCGCTCGACGATCACGTCGACCAGTGGCCGGATGATCGCTTCTGGGACGAGTTGAAGCGCCGCATCGACCAGGAGGCGGCCGACACCCTCGTCACCGGGCCCTCGATCGAGAAGAGCATTGCGCCCCTGCGCAGCTTCGTCGCCGAACCGATGCGCTTTGGCCGGATGTTCCTGTGCGGCGATGCCGCACACATCGTGCCGCCAACCGGCGCCAAGGGACTGAACCTCGCGGCGTCAGATGCGCACTACCTCGCAACCGCGCTCCGCGAATATTACGACGAGAAATCGAGCGCGGGCATCGACGCCTATTCCGCGACAGCGCTGGCGCGGGTCTGGAAGGCCGTGCGCTTCTCGTGGTGGATGACCTCGATGCTGCACAAGTTCCCCGACACCGGCACCATCGGCGCGCGCATCCAGCTCGCCGAGCTCGACTACGTCACGCAGTCGCAGGCCGCGATGACGTCGTTGTCGGAGAATTATGTGGGGCTGCCGTTTTAGGCACAGTTTGTAGGGTGGGCAAAGCGACTTGTCCGCCGTAGCTCGAAGAGCGAAGGCGGAAGCGTGCCCACCTCTTCTGTCGCAATCGCGGAGAGATGGTGGGCACGGCGCGATGCGCCTTTGCCCACCCTACGCATCGAAGGCTGCTTCCACATCGTCATTGCGCGCGCAGCGAAGCAATCCAGACCGCTCCGTGGAAAGATTCTGGATTGCGTTGTCGCTGCGCTCCTCGCAATGACAGGGGCGGGCGTCCGTTTCAAACGCCCGCGCAAATGTCGTTTAAAACTTTGTAGGTGATGCATCCGTCGCGTCCATCGCGTTCAATGGCGGCAATCAACGACGCGAGACGCACATGACGACCACCGCCGTTCCCGACGGCTTCGAGCCGCATTTCCGCAAGAGCCCGCTCACCGATCCCTGGGAGCCGCTCTATTCAAAACGCACAGAGAAGGCCGTGATCGTCGGATTGCGGCTGGCAAAGCCGCACACCAACGCGCGCGGGCTCATCCACGGCGGCCTCATCGCAGCTCTTGCCGATGCCGCGATGGGCTATAGCTGCGCGCAGGTGACGGGCTGGACGACGTCGTTCGTGACGATCTCGCTCGCCGTCGATTACGTCGGCGCGGCCGAGATAGGCCAGTGGTGCGCGGTCGAGAGCGAGGTGATCAAGACCGGCAGCACGATCTGCTTCGCGCAATGCCTGATCAAGGCCGACGGCGCCGTGATCGCGCGCGCCAACGGCACGTTTCGCGTCGTGCCGAAGAAGGAGTGAGCTCTCGTGTCCCGGACGCGGTGCGGCGCGAAGTGCCGCTCCGCAGAGCCGGGACCCTTGAGGCATGGGCCCCGGCTCTGCAGCGCATCACTGCGTGCTGCGCCGCGTCCGGGGCACGAGAGTTAGCCGAACCGCCAGTTCGTCGTCTCCACCACGAGATCGATGAACGCGCGCACCTTGGCCGAGAGCAGGCGCGAGGTCGGATAGACGATGTGGATCGGCATCGCCGGCAGCTCATACTTCGCCAGCACGATTTTCAGGCGCCCGCGCCTCAAGCCCTCGGCGGCCTGATAGGCCAGCACGCGCGTCACGCCGCCGCCGGCTTCGGCATATTGCAGGGCCGCGTCGGCGCTGTTGCTGATGAAGCGGGGAGAGGGCGTTACCTCGATCTCGCGGCCGTCGAGCAGGAAGCGTCGATCGGTCGCCGGGCCGAACTGGATGGTCTGATGCTCGAGCAGCGCCTCCGGCGTCTTCGGTTCGCCGTACCGCTTGAGATAGCCGGGCGAGGCCACGACGATGCGCCGCATCTCGCCGACCTGGCGCGCGACCAGAGACGAGTCGGCGAGATGGCCGATCCGCACCGCGGCATCGACGGCGTCTTCCACGAGGTTGACGAGATGATCCGACAGCCTGAGTTCGCAGGCGACTTCGGGATAGCGCTTGAGATAGGTGGTCATGACCGGCCCGACATGGAGCCGGCCGAACCCGACCGGTGCCGAGACCACGAGACGTCCGCTCGGCCGATTGCGCTCCTCCCGCGCGGAGCCGTCGGCCTCCTCGACATCCGCGAGGATCCGCCGCGCACGTTCGAGATACCGCGTGCCGACGTCGGTGAGTGTCACGGAGCGCGTGGTCCGCTGCAGCAATCGCGCGCCAAGATGCTCCTCCAGCGAAGCGATCAGCCGGGTCACCGCCGACGGCGACAGCCGCAGCTTGCGCGCCGCCTGCGCAAAGCCACGCAATTCGGCGACGGTGACGAAGGCGTGCATGGCCTCGAGCCGGTCCATGACCATTATTGCATATATCGCAATGATGAAGTGTCAAGCAGGTCGATTGTTTTAGTCCGAAAAGGGGCCATGCTTGAGATGAAAAACGCAAGACGAGCCAGTTTCCTGGAGATGCTCCGATGCAGTCCTTCCACAGCTACGCCAGCGACGTCGCCTTCACCCCGGCCGTCAAATCGATTCAGACACGAAAAGGCTCGCGCGCGGCCTATGCCCACGCCGAGCAGCGCGGTTGGCGCACCGAGGTCGACGAAAACCTCGCTGCGTTTCTGGCCGACGCCAGCAGTCTCTATCTCGCCACGGCCTCAGCCGACGGCCAGCCCTATATTCAGCACCGTGGTGGCCCGAAGGGTTTTTTGAAGGTGCTGGACAAACATACGCTTGCCTTCGCCGACTATGCCGGCAACCGGCAATATCTCACGCAAGGAAATCTCTCCGAAAATCCAAAAGCGTATATCTTCGTAATGGACTACGCCCATCGCCGCAGGGTGAAGATCTGGGGCGAAGCGCGCGTGGTGGAGGACGATCCTGCGCTGACGCAATCGCTCATGCCGAAAAGCTACAAGGCTCGCCCCGAGCAGGTCATCATGTTCACGATCACCGCCTGGGACACCAACTGCCCGCAGCACATCCCGCAGAAATTCGACGCGGCGGACGTGGCGGCAGCACTCGCTGCGCGCGATGCAAGGATCGCGGAGCTGGAAGCGGAGGTGGCGGCGCTGAAGGGGCAGGCGGCGGCAGCCGCTGAGACACCGCATTGAAACCAATGCCACGCCGACGGAGCAGCCTCGCCCCTTGTGGGAGAGGGTGGCTCGCCGCGTAGTGGCGAGACGGGTGAGGGGGTCTCTCCACGGGTGAATCTCTAGCGATGGAATTGGCCGATGCAGACCCCTCATCCGGCGCGCTACGCGCGCCACCTTCTCCCGCAAGGGGAGAAGGGAAGTGGAGTTCGTGGAGAGCTACAGCGCGCTGGCGCCTTCGTGCTGGAAGCCGAGATAGCTCGCCGCGACGCGCTCGTTGGCGGCGACGTCGCTGGCTTTGCCGGAGAGCACGAATTCGCCGAGCTCCATCACATAAGCATGATCCGCGATCTTCAGGGCGGCCTGCGCGTTCTGTTCGACCAGCAGCACCGAGACGCCGCTGGCGCGCAACTCGGTGACGATGCGGAAAATGTCGGCGACGATGATCGGCGCCAAGCCGAGGCTCGGCTCGTCCAGCATCAAGAGTTTCGGCTCTCCCATCAGCGCGCGGCCCATTGCGAGCATCTGCTGCTCGCCGCCGGACAGCGTGCCGGCGAGCTGCTTGCGCCGCTCCTTCAGCCGAGGGAACAGCGCGTAGATCCGCTCGATCGAGCTCTTCGCCCTGCTCTTCTCGATGCGGAAGGCTCCTAACTCCAGATTGTCCTCGACATTCATCGTCACGAACAATTCGCGGTGCTCCGGCACGAGCCCCAGCCCCATTGCAACGCGGTCCTCGATGTCGAGCCGTGCGAGGTCCTGCCCGGCAAAGGCGACGCGGCCCTTGAGCGGCAGGATACCCATGATAGCGGAGAGCAGCGTGGTCTTGCCGGCGCCGTTGGCGCCAACGATGGTGACGATCTCGTTCGCGCCGACCTCGAGCGAGACGGAGCGGACCGCCTCGACCTTGCCGTATGACACATGCGCGTCGGTGATTGACAACAGCGCGCTCATGCCGCCACTCCGAGATACGCTTTGATCACTTCGGGATTGGTCTTGATCGTGGCGGGCGTGCCTTCCGCAATCTTGGTACCGAAATCGAGCACCACGATGCGGTCGGCGAGATTCATCACGAAGCCCATGTCGTGCTCGACCAGGAGCACGCTCATGCCGCCGTCGCGGAGCTCTCGCAGCAGCCTGGCGAGCTGCTGCTTCTCCATGTGGCGCAGGCCGGCCGCCGGCTCGTCGAGCAGCAGCAGCATCGGATCGACGCACAGCGCGCGGGCGATCTCGACGATGCGCTGCTGTCCGAGCGAGAGCGAGCCTGCGAGCTGATGCATCTGCCCGCCCAAGCCGACGCGCTCGATCTGGCGCGCGGCTTCCGCGAGCAGCCGTGCCTCGTCGGCGCGGTCGAGCCGCAGCATCGACGCAATCGGGCCGGATTGGCCGCGCAAATGTGCGCCGATCGCGACGTTCTCCAGCACGGTCATGTCGGGCACCAGCTTCACGTGCTGGAAGGTGCGGGAAATGCCGAGCTTGACGATCTCCTGCGGCGGCGCCTTGTCGACCTTCTTGCCGAGCACCGAGATCGAGCCCGAAGTGGCCGACAGCACGCCTGTGATCAGGTTGAACGTCGTGCTCTTTCCGGCGCCGTTCGGACCGATCAGTGCGACGATCTCGCGGGCCTGGACGTCGAATGAGACATTGTTCACCGCGATCACGCCGCCGAACTGTTTTCGCGCTTTTTCGACTCGGAGCAGCACGCTTGCCTCGGCGGCTGCGCGGACGCGCGCCGGTAGCGTCAGCGAGGTGTCCGGCTTCCTGCCGCCAGCCTTCTGCGGCAGGAGTGACATCAGCCACGGCCAGACGCCGCCTGGCGCAAGCTGCAAGAGCGCCACCAGCATGATGCCGAACACGATGGTCTCGACCTGGCCGGAGCCCGGCAGGATGAGCGGCAGATAGCTCTGCAGCACTTCCTTCAGGACAACGACGATCGCCGCGCCGAGCACGCCGCCCCAGACATAGCCGGCGCCGCCGACCACCGCGATGAAGAGATACTCGATGCCGGCCTGTGCGCCGAACGGCGTCGGATTCACCGCGCGCTGGAGATGCGCATAGAGCCAGCCGGAGAGACCTGCGAGCACCGCGGCATGGATGAACACCAGCAACTTTGCACGCGGCGTCTGCACGCCAAAGGCTTCGGCTGCGACATGTCCGCGCCTGAGCGCGCGGATGGCGCGGCCGGTGCGGGAGTCCAGCAGGTTCATGGTGAGGAGCGCCGAGACGATCACCGCAACCCAGATCGCGTAATAGATCGAGTCGGGCGAGAGCATCTTGAACGTGCCGATCGACAGCGGGGGGATTGCGGAGATGCCGTCGTTTCGTCCCAGAAATTCGAGCTTGCTGAAGAGATAGAACAGCCCGAGCCCCCAGGCGAGGGTGCCGAGCGGCAAATAGTGGCCCGACAGGCGGACCGTGATCAGCCCGAGCAGCACCGCGAGCAGGCCGCTGACCAGCAGCGAGAGCGGCAAGGTCAGCCAGGGCGACAGGCCATACGCCGTCGACAGCACAGCGGTGGTGTAGGCACCGAAGCCGACGAAGGCCGCCTGTCCGAAAGAGGTCAGGCCGCCGACGCCGGTCAGCAGCACGAGGCCCATCGCGACCAGCGCAGTGAGACCGATATTGTCCAGGAGCACGATCCAGAACGGCGGCATGCCGGGAAGATGCGGGATCGCCGCCATGACAAGCGCGAAGACGAGAATGGGGAGCCGGTCGTTCATCGTGCTCAGTCCTTCTCTTCCTCGACCGCGGGGGCTGCGAGCGAGCGCAGCAGCAGCACCGGAATCAGGAGCATGAAGACGATGACCTCCTTGTAATTGCTGGCGTAGAAGGACGAGAACGCCTCGACGATGCCGACAAAGAGCGCCGCGATCGCGGTCAGGGGATAGCTGACGAGGCCGCCGATGATCGCGGCGACGAAGCCTTTCAGGCCGATCAGGAAGCCGCTGTCGTAATAGAGAGTTGTAATCGGGACGATGAGTATGCCCGACAGCGCGCCGATCACCGACGCCAGCAGGAAGGCGATCTGCCCCGACAGCGAGGTGCGGATGCCGGCGAGCCGCGCGCCCAGCCGGTTGACGGCGGTCGCGCGCAGCGCCTTGCCGTAGCGCGTGAAGCCGAAGAACAGCCAGAGGCCGACGATGAAGGCGATGGTGATGCCGTAGACCGTGATGCTCTGGCCGGTGAAGCGAAGCGCGCCGAGCGTGAAGGCCGTCGACAGCACCGCCGGTCCGCGCTGGCCTTCGGCGCCGAAGAACAGAAGGCCGAGGCCCTGCAGCGCGAGATGGACGCCGACGGAGGCGATCAGCAACACGAGCACGGAGGTGTGCGCCAGCGGCTGGAACACGATGCGATAGAGCGACACGCCGATCAGCGCGACGATCACGAGCGACAGCGCCATCGAGACTGCGACCGGCGGCTTCTGGCCGGCGAAGTAGAGGGTCACCGCCAGCACGAGTCCCGGCAGCACGATGTTGGCGAGGAAGGTGCGGAGGATCAGCCGTCCGTGCAGCGCTTTGCGCGCTGCGAACAGGTCGAACACAAAGGCGACGATGCCCATGGCAAGTGCGAGCTTGGCCGTGCCCGGCATCTGCCCGGAGGCGAGCGAGGCATAGGTCAGCGCACCATAGGTGACGAATTCGCCTTGCGGGATCAGGATGACGCGGGTGACGGCGAATACCAGCACCAGCGCCAGTCCGAGCAGCGCATAGATCGCGCCGTTGGTGATGCCGTCCTGGATCAGGAACAGCAGGATGGTGGTATTCAAGACCGGACGCTCCCCCTCAAGATCCGGGCCGATCCCGCTTTCGCGGTGAATCGTCCCTCACAGCCATTGAAAATCGCTGACGATATTTGATATGGTCAATAACAATTATCGAATATAACTTCAAGGGCCGGGGAACACCGGGCCTCAATCTAACGGGATTGCGAGCAACAGGCGATGACCGTTTCCAAAGCGGCGGAAAAATCGGCGGAAGTAACCGCAAAGGGCGCGGAGGCAGCCAGGGCGCGCAAGGACGCGAATGATGATGCCAGCGAGGCCATTCAGCTTGGCGAACTCTCCGAACAGCTCGGCTACGTGCTCAAGCGCGCCCAGCTCAAGGTGTTCGAGAATTTCCTGCGTTGCATGGCCTCTCTCCAGCTCACGCCGGCTCAGTTCTCCGTGCTGCTGCTGGTCGAGAAGAATCCCGGCCGCAATCAAACCGAGATCGCCTCCACGCTCGGCATCCTGCGCCCGAATTTCGTGGCCATGTTGGATAACCTCGAGAGCCGCGACCTTTGCGCGCGGATCCGCTCCACCAACGACCGCCGCTCGCACATCCTGGTCTTGACCGACAAGGGCAAGGCCGTGCTGTCCCGCGCCAAAAAGCTCGTCGCCACCAAGCACGAGGCGCGGCTGAACGAGCTGCTGGGCGGGGCCAACCGCGAGTCCCTGATCGCCATGCTCTCCAAGATCGCCAACGAGTTTTGAGGCGAGCTGTTTCTCGACTCTAACGCTGTTGCCGAATGCCTTCGCAGTCGAAGGCGATTACGCTGCAGCGAACCGGTCGGGCAAGGCAGGCGCTTCCGGGGACAGGAAGCGGCGCTCGATTTCGGCTGCGGGCAGTGGACGGCTGAACAGGTAACCCTGCATCTCCGTGCATCCTTCCGCCGCGATCCGGTCGAGCTGCTCGCGCGTTTCGACGCCTTCCGCGGTCGCCGTCATCCCCAACCCGCTTGCGAGCGCAGCAATCGCCCGCACGATGTTGAGCGATCCGGCATCGGTGGCGATGTCGCGTACGAAGGAGCGGTCGATCTTGATCTTGTCGAACGGGAAACATTGCAGATAGGTCAGCGACGAATAGCCGGTGCCGAAATCGTCCATCGCGATCCGGATTCCGAGCTCGCGTAGCCGGTGCAGCGTGGCGAGCGTCCCCTCCTTGTCCTGCAGGAGGACGCTC
Organism: Bradyrhizobium sp. UFLA05-109; assembly: GCF_054185165.1. NCBI lineage: Bacteria > Pseudomonadati > Pseudomonadota > Alphaproteobacteria > Hyphomicrobiales > Nitrobacteraceae > Bradyrhizobium > Bradyrhizobium sp. UFLA05-109. The sequence continues at coordinate 57,084 of NZ_JBBIAR010000014.1, forward strand.
TCGGTAATCTCGATTTCGAGCCGGCTGGCGTCCAGCCCGGCGGCTGCGAGCGCGCCAACGATCACCTCGGCGAGACCGGCGAAGCGGAATTGCACTGCCGATATGTTGACGGCGACGTGGAGGTGCTTTGGCCATCGGCTGGCGGTCATGCAGGCCTGTCGGATCACCCACTCGCCGATCGGCACGATCAGGCCGATCTCCTCGGCAAGCGGAATGAAGCTGCCCGGAGGGATCAGTCCGCGCTGCGGGTGCTGCCAGCGGATCAGCGCCTCGAAGCCGCTGATCGCGCCGCTGTGGCTCTTCACCAGCGGCTGATAGTGAAGCTCGAATTCTCCGCTGGCGAGCGCCTTGCGCAGATCGCGCTCGAGCGCGCGGCGGCTTTGCACCTGCTCGTCCATGGCCGGCTCGAAATAGCGGTACGTACCCCGGCCGTCGCTCTTCGCCCGGTAGAGCGCAAGGTCTGCATTCCGCAGCAATTGCTCCGGTGTTGCTCCATCGGCCGGCGCAATGGCGATGCCGATGCTTGCCCCTGCGATCGTCTGCTGGGCGTCGATCTCGAACGGCGCGCTCATCTGCCCGATAATGCGCTGCGCAAGTGTGCCTGCTTCGCTTGCCTCGCCGATCGGGGTCTGCAGGACGACGAATTCGTCGCCGCCCATCCGGGCGATCGTGTCGCTAGGGCGAACGAGGCGGCGGAGACGCTCGCTGACGCCCTTGAGCAGGGCATCGCCGGCATGATGACCCAGCGTGTCGTTCACCGACTTGAACTTGTCGAGGTCGATGTGATGTACGGCGAACGTCTGTTTCGACGCGAACGCCTGCTCGAGCCGCTGGTTGAGCAGGGCGCGATTGGCGAGGTCGGTCAGCGCGTCGTGATGCGCCATATGCGCGATTCTGAGCTCGGCCCGCCGCTGCTCAGTGATGTCTTCGTGGGTCGCCACCCAGCCGAGATCCGGCATTGGGCGATGGCGGATCTTGAAGGTGCGCCCGTTTCGCATCTCGACGATGCTATCGACGGGCTCGGCCGAAACGACGACGCCGGTGCGCCATTTCATGTACTCGTCCCGCGACATCGCGGGCACGCTGCCGGCCTCAAAGCGCATGTCGACGATGTCCGTCAGGGGCGTGCCGGGACCGACCCGCTCGGGCGGCAGACCGTACATGTCGATGAAGTCCTTGTTGCACACGATCAGCCGGTGATCGGCATCGAAGAAGCACAGCCCGTGCGACATGTTGTTGATCGCGATGTCGAACTGCATGTTGCGCTGTTGCAGTCGCGCACTGAGCTCCTCGCGTTCTGTGATGTCCTCGTGGGTGGCCATGCCGCCGCCATCCGGCAGAGGATGAACGGCATAGGCGATGATCCGTCCGTCCGCGAATTCCTGCACGGTCCGCTCGTTGACGACCGCGCGCTCCGTCCGCGCGCGAACATAGTCCTCGGCCTCACCGCGAATCTTCAGCCCCAGCTTGAGCCGATGCTGGATCAGGCTGCTCACCGGTGTGCCCGGCCGCACCTCGTCTGGCGCAAGGCCGTACATGTCCATGTAGCGCTGGTTGCAGTAGATGACCTCGCGGCTGCGGTTGAACAGGATGATGCCGAGCCAAAGATTGTTGACCGCTTGCTCGAGCAGCCCGCCCAAGGCGAGCGAGCCGAGCCCGCCGTTGTCGGCGACCAGCCTGTCGCGATCCTCCATGTGTGTTCGCCCCCTTCCAGCGCGGCAAGCATTAGAGCAGAGGCCGGTGAATGGTCTCCACGATCTGCCGCCCCCACAGGCAGCTTCCTGAAGTTGCAGCGAATTTCACGTTAAGGAAGCGCGACGAGATTGCAGCATGCGGGCAATTTCTTCTTGATGTGCAGTGCAGCATAATTGATGCTTGATACATCATTTTAGATATAATATGTTTGCTTTATCAATCATGGCACCTGCCATGGAGGCGCTTTCAGTGATTACCGCCGCGCAGCTCCGGGCCGCTCGGGCCCTGCTCGGGATCGACCAGCGCGAGCTGGCGCAGCGCTGCTCGCTATCGCTGCCGACGATCCAGCGCATGGAGGCCTCCGAGGGCGTCATTCGCGGCAACGTCGATTCCCTGATGAAGCTGGTCGAGGCGCTCGCGGCCGCGGGCATCGAACTGATCGGCGAGGGCGCGCCCTCGACCGGAGGCGGCCGCGGTGTGCGGCTGAAATCCCAGCCGAGCGCGGGCGAGGGCAACAAATGACGACGCGCGCACAACTCGCAACCCGGGAACTCTGATGATCTCGGTGGCGCTATGGTCGGTGGCACTGCTGCTGGCGATGGCGCCGGTCGGGATCGCGCTGTCGACGCGTCCGCGCGGTTCGATCGTGCTCTATGGCGTCTGCCTCGTCATCACGGCGGCGCTCTGCGCCACCGCGCTCGTTCACTTGCTCGATCCTGCGCATCCCGTGTTGAGCGCTACGCTTCCGATCGGCCTGCCCTGGCTGGGGGCTCACTTCCGTCTCGATGCGCTGTCGGCTTTCTTCCTGGTCGTGATCAACATTGGTGGCGCAGCCGCGAGCCTGTTCGCGCTCGGCTATGGCGTTCATGAGGAATCTCGCGGCCGCGTGCTGCCGTTCTATCCGGCCTATCTCGCCGCCATGAACACCGTGGTGCTCGCGAACGACGCCTTCAGCTTTCTGGTGGCGTGGGAGTTCATGTCGCTGACCTCCTGGGCGCTGGTGGTGGCGCATCATCGCGAGGCCGACAACGTTCGCGCCGGCTACGTCTATCTCCTGATGGCGAGCTTCGGCACGCTGGTGCTGCTGCTCGCCTTCGGCCTGCTCGCCAATGGTGCCGGTTACGATTTCGATGCGATCCGCGCCTCGCATCCGTCGGCCGCGCTCGCCGGCACGGTGGTGATCCTCGTCCTGCTCGGCGCCGGCTCCAAGGCTGGCCTCGTGCCGCTGCACGCCTGGCTGCCGCTGGCCCATCCCGCCGCACCCAGCCACGTCTCGGCACTCATGAGCGGCGTGATGACCAAGGTTGCCGTCTACGGTTTTGTCCGCGTCGTTTTCGACCTGCTGCCGGAGCCTGAGTGGTGGTGGAGCATGGTGGTGCTGCTCGTCGGCGGCCCCACCGCGACGCTGGGCGTGCTCTATGCGCTGATGCAGCGCGACATCAAGCGCGTGCTGGCCTATTCGACCATCGAGAACATCGGCATCATCTTCACCGGTCTTGGGCTCGCGCTCGCCTTCAAGGCGCAGGGGCTCGACTGGGTGGCGGCGCTCGCCTTCACCGCGGCGATGCTGCACGTCTTCAATCATGTGCTGTTCAAGAGTCTTCTGTTCTTCGGCGCCGGCGCGGTGCTGGAAGCAACCGGTGCGCGCGACATGGAGAAGCTCGGCGGGCTGATCCATCGCATGCCCCGCACGGCCTTCGCGATGCTGGTCGGCTGCGTCGCGATTTCGGCGCTGCCGCCGTTCAACGGCTTCGTTTCGGAATGGCTGACCTTCCAGGCGATCCTGCTCTCCCCGCAACTGCCGTCCTGGGGCCTGAAGCTCGCCATCCCCGCCGTCGGTGGGCTGCTGGCGCTGGCGGCCGCATTCGCCGCGGCCTGCTTCGTCAAGCTCTATGGCATCAGCTTCCTCGGCCGGCCGCGCACGGATCTCGCGGCGAACGCGCATGAAACCGACCGCTTCTCGCTGGCCGCGATGTTTGCGCTCGCAGCACTCTGTCTCGTCGCCGGCATCCTGCCCGGCCTTTTCATCGACGCCCTGGCGCCGGTGAGCAAGGCCATGGTCGGCAACGCCATGCCGCATCAGACCGGACTGCAATGGCTGACCGTGGTGCCGATCGCGGAGAGCCGCAGCTCCTATAACGGCCTTCTGGTCTTCCTGTTCGTCGCGCTCTGCGGCACCGCCACAGCGTCGGCGATCCATCGGCTCGCCTCCGATCGCCTGCGCCGCGCTCCGGCGTGGGATTGCGGCTATCCCGATCCCAGCCCGCTGATCCAGTACTCCGCCTCGAGCTTCTCACAGCCGATCCGCCGCGTATTCGGCAGCGTGATCTTTGCAGCACGCGAGATCGGCGAGATGCCGCCGCCGTCCTCGCCGGCGCCCGCGCGTCTCACCGTCCAGTTGCATGACCTGATCTGGGAGGTCCTCTACGCGCCGATCGCAAAGGGCATCGGCTTCGCCACCGAGCACATCAACGTTCTCCAGTTCCTCACCATCCGCCGCTATCTGACGCTGGTTTTCGTGGCGCTGATCGGGCTGCTCCTGGTGGTGGCACTATGAATGCGCTGCGCGACGTCATCTCGCAAGGTGCGCAGATGCTGCTGGTGCTGATGCTCGCGCCGCTGCTCACCGGCTTCGTGCGCAAGGTGAAGGCGCGGCTGCTCCGCCGGCGCGGACCGCCGCTGCTCCAGCCCTATCGCGATCTCGTCCGTCTGATGCGCAAGGATGTCGTGCTCGCGGACAACGCCTCCTGGCTGTTCCGCGTCATTCCCTATCTGATGTTCGCGGGCACCTGGGTGGCGGCCTCCCTGGTGCCGACCTTCGGCAATGGCCTGTTGTTCTCCTGGACCGCCGATCTCATCGCCATCATTGCGCTGCTCGGCAGCGCCCGTTTCTTCCAGGCGCTTGCCGGCATGGATGTCGGCACTGCCTTCGGTGGCATCGGCTCCAGCCGCGAGGTGATGATCGCCTCGCTCGCCGAGCCCGCGATCCTGATCACCGTATTCTCCGTCGCAATGATCGCCGGATCGACCCAGCTTTCCAACGTCGCCGAGTTCATGGGCTCGGATGCGGTCGGTCTGCGCGTGTCACTTGGCATGGCGTTCGTCGCGCTGACCGTCGTGGCGCTGGCGGAGAACGCCCGCATTCCCGTCGACAATCCTGCGACCCATCTCGAGCTCACCATGGTCCACGAGGCCATGGTGCTGGAATATTCGGGGCGGCATCTCGCGCTGGTCGACCTGTCGTCGCAGCTCAAGCTGCTGCTTTATGTCTCGCTGATCGCCTGCGTGTTCCTGCCGTGGGGTACGGCGGCCGGGGATGCGAGCGTCGCGACACTGGCGTTGGGCGCGTTGCTGTATCTCGGCAAGCTTGCAGTCCTTGGCTTCCTGCTCGCCGTGTTCGAGACCTCGATCGCCAAGATGCGCGTGTTTCGTATTCCGGAGTTTTTGGGCGCGGCGCTGATGCTGGCGCTGCTCGCGACCTTGCTGCGCTTCGTGTCGGGGAGCCTGTAAGACATGAGCAGCCTGCAATTCGATATCGCCCACCTGCTCGCCGGCTCGCTCGTGCTGGCGAGCTTCATGCTGCTCTACCAGGACCGGCTCTATGCGCTGCTCAACGTCTATGCGCTGCATGCGACCGTACTGGCGCTGTCGGTGGCCTGGCAGGCCTACGTCCAGGCCGCGCCGCATCTCTATGTCACCGCGCTGATCGCCCTCGTTTTCAAGGCCATCATCATTCCGGTGGCGCTGCATCGGATTATCCGGCGGCTCGGCATCCATCGCGAGATCGAGAACGTGATCGGTATCGGGCTGACCATGATGGCCGGCATCGGCCTCGTCGCGCTGTCGATGGTGGTGATGCTGCGGGTCACGCCTGGCGCAGATGCGCTCGCGCGCGAGGACCTCGCCTTCGCGCTGTCGGTGGTGCTGCTCGGGCTCTTGATCATGGTCACAAGGCGCAATGCGGTCAGCCAGGTGGTCGGCTTCATGTCGCTGGAGAACGGCTTGGTGCTGGCGGCGACGGGCGCCAAGGGCATGCCGCTGGTGGTCGAGATCAGCGTCGCCTTCTCGGTCCTGATCGCCTTCATCGTGATCGGCATCTTCCTGTTCCGCATCCGCGAGCGCTTTGACAGCGTCGACGTGCAGGCGCTCGACCGCTTCAGGGGAGAGCGACGATGACGATCGACGCACTCGGTGCGATCCTGCTGATTCCGGCCGTTTCGGCCGCGCTGCTTGCGATCCTGCCCGGCTACCTCTTGACGGCGAAGCTCAATGTCGTGGCATCGCTCGCAACTTTCCTCACCTCGCTCTCGCTGTTCGTGATCGAGCCGACGTCAGGGCAATACCTGCTGCTCGATGACCTCAACAGGGTCTTCATCGTGCTGACGACATTCGTCGGATTCACGACATCCGTGTTCAGCGCCAGCTACATCCATCACGAGATCGAGACCGGGCGGCTGACGCCAACCTTCCTGCGCTTCTATCACGCGATGTACCAGACGCTGATGTTCGCGATGAACCTCGCGCTCGTCGCCAACAATATCGGCCTGATATGGGTCGCGGTCGAGATCGCGACGTTGACGACCGTGCTGATGGTCGGCATCTACCGCACTCATGAGGCGCTGGAGGCCGCCTGGAAATATTTCATCCTCGGCAGCGTTGGCATTGCGCTGGCGCTGTTCGGCACCATCCTGGTCTACATGGCGGCGCGCCCGGCGGTGGGTGAGGGGCTCGACGGCATGGTCTGGACCGTGCTCGTGCAGCACGCCGCCGCGTTCGATCCGGCGCTGCTCAACGTCGCCTTCGTCTTTCTGCTGCTCGGCTACGGCACCAAGGTCGGCCTGGCGCCGCTGCATGCCTGGCTGCCCGATGCCCATGCCGAAGGTCCGACGCCGATCTCCGCGGTGCTCTCGGGCCTTCTGCTCAATGTCGCGCTCTATGCGCTCCTGCGCTTCAAGATGATGCTCGCGGTCAATTCGGCGGCGATCGCGCCGGGGCCGCTGATGGTGACCATGGGCCTGGTCTCGGTGATCTTCGCGGCGCTGATGCTGTATCGCCGCCGCGACATCAAGCGCATGTTCGCCTATTCCTCGATCGAGCACATGGGAATCATCGTCTTTGCCTTCGGCATGGGCGGGCCGCTCGCGAATTTCGCCGGCCTTCTGCACATGACCATGCACTCGCTGACCAAATCCGCGATCTTCTTCGCGGTCGGCCATGTCGCGCAGGTCAAGGGTACCCAGAAGATTGCCGATATCGGCGGGCTCACGGTGACCAATCCGGTGCTCGGCTGGGGCCTGATGCTCGGCGTCATCGCCATCGTCGGCCTGCCGCCGCTCGGCATCTTCATGAGCGAGTTCCTGGTCGTCAGCTCGACCTTTTCTCGCGCGCCATGGCTGACCGCGATCCTGGTGCTCGGCATCATCATCGCGCTCGGCGGGCTCCTCCTCCGAATCGGCGTCGTGATGTTCGGCGAGCCCAGGGGCAAGACCGCGCCGGCGGAAGCCTCCTACGTGCCGATGTTCACGCATCTGGCGCTGGTCGCGATGGCTGGCATCTATCTGCCGCCGGTCCTGGTGACCGGCTTCACGAACGTTGCAAGGCTGCTGGGATAGGCGATGGGCATCCTCGACAGCATCCCCCATGTTCACGCGGTGCCTTCACACCGGCCCTGGCCGCGTGTCGTCGTGGCGGAAGCGGGCTGGCGGGCGGCGATCGACCAACTGGTCGCCGGACGCCTGACCCTGCTTGGCTTTTGGGGCGAGCCGGCCGATGTTCACATGGCGCTGCTCGATGGAGGCGTAGCCGAGATCGCGGTCGTCACCTACGAATGTGCGGCGGGTCACTTTCCAAGTGTCGCTCGCCATCACCCGCCTGCGCTGCGGCTGGAGCGTAGCATCCACGACCTGTTCGGGCTGACGCCAACCGGCGCGGACGATACGCGGCCGTGGCTCGATCATTACGTTTGGGGCAAATCGTTTCCGCTCGGCAGCCGCAACGCGCCGCGCGAGGCGGTCCCGTATAAATTTCTGCCGGCAGAAGGCGAGGCGCTGCACCAGGTTGCGGTCGGACCCGTCCATGCCGGCATCATCGAACCGGGCCACTTCCGCTTCACGGCCAATGGCGAGCACGTGGTGCGGCTGGAGCAATTGCTCGGCTATACCCACAAGGGCGTCGAATCCCTGATGCAGGGCGCAAGCCTCGAGGGCGCGGCCAAGCTCGCCAACCGAACCTCCGGCGACAGCGCGGTCGCCTATGCCTTCGCCTTCGCGCGCGCCGTCGAAGCGGCGCTCGACATCGAGGCGTCGCCGCGCGCGACGTATTTGCGGGCGCTGATGGCGGAGTTGGAGCGGCTCGCCAATCATTTCGGCGACATCGGAGCGATCTGCAACGACGCCTCCTTTGCGCTGATGCATGCGCAGACCGGCATTTTGCGTGAGCGCTGCTTGCGCGCCGCCGATCTCGCTTTCGGTCATCGGCTGATGATGGACGTCATCGTGCCCGGTGGCGTCGTGCGTGACATCACGCCGGACGGCGTCGCAGCACTGCGCACGGTGCTTGCCGAAATCAACAAGGTGTTCCCGCGTCTGATCGAACTCTACGACAACACGGCCTCACTTCAGGACCGCACCGTCACAACGGGCATCGTGAAGGCGGAATATGTGCGCCAGTTCGGCGCCGGCGGTTTTGTCGGCCGCGCCTCGGGTCGCGATTTCGATGCTCGGCGCATGCTTCCTTATGCACCCTACGATCGCTTGTCGTTCGAGGTTCCAGTGCTCGAGACGGGCGACGTCAATGCGCGGGTCTGGATCCGAGTCCGCGAGGTCGAGCAGAGTGTCGCGCTCATCACGCAGATTCTGGACCTGATGGCGCCGGGCGAGATCATGCGCGTGCTGCGCGCTGCGCACGGTGAATGCGAAGGCCTGGCCGTGACGGAAGCGTTTCGCGGCGACGTGCTGGTCTGGCTCAGGCTGGACACCGAGCTGCGTGTGCAGCGCTGCCACCTGCGCGATGCCTCGTGGTTCCAGTGGCCGCTGCTGGAGACTGCGATCGATGGCAACATCATCGCCGACTTCCCGCTCTGCAACAAGTCGTTCAACTGTTCCTATTCGGGCGCGGACCTCTGAGCCATGCGCAAGACCCTGCTCGAAAGCCTCACCCACGGCTCTCTCACCGAGCCCGCCCCGGCACCCGACGATACGGCGCTAGCCGAACTCGCGGCGAAGGTCGACCGGGCCGCGCAGGCAAGACTTGGCCGCTCGCTCGCGATCCGCCAGGTCGATGCCGGATCCTGCAACGGCTGCGAGCTCGAGATCCACGCGCTCTCCAACGCCTTCTACGACATCGAACGTTTTGGTCTGCGGTTCGTCGCCTCGCCGCGCCATGCCGACGTGCTGCTGGTCACGGGACCGGTGACGAAGAACATGAGGCAGGCGCTGGAGCGCACCTACAACGCCACGCCCGATCCGAAATGGGTGGTCGCCGTGGGCGGCTGCGCCGCGGATGGCGGCATCTTCAAAGGCAGCTACGCCTGCGTCGGCGGCGTATCCGAGGTCGTGCCGGTGGACCTGCACATCAAGGGCTGCCCGCCGACTCCAACGGATTTGCTGAAGGGCCTGCTCGCGCTGTTGGAGCACGTCGGCAGGAATGGGTGAGCTGCCGCTATACCCTCAGTCGTCATGCCCGGGCTTGACCCGGGCATCCACGTCTCTCCACATACACGGCGGCACGTGGATGGCCGGGTCAAGCCCGGCCATGACGGAGGAGAGGCCCGTCTCTCAATCCACCAAAATCACCCTGATGTCGTTCACGTTCGTCAGCGTCGGCCCCGGCAGCAGCAGATCGCCCGTGGCCGCAAGAAACGCCGTCGCGTCGTTGTTGTCGAGATAGGCCTGCGGTTCCAGCGCCAGAGCGTTCATCTTCGCAAACGTCGCCGCGTCGATCATCGCGCCGGCGGGGTCGGTGGGCTTGCCCGCGCCGCCGTCGGCGCCGTCGGTGTCACCGGCGAGCGCGGCGATGTCGGGCGTGTCCTTCAGGAGGCTGGCGAGCGCCAGCGCGTATTCCTGGTTCGGGCCGCCGCGGCCGTTGCCGCGCACGGTCACCGTGAGCTCGCCGCCGGAGAGGATGGCGGTGCGTTTGCCGGCGGCGCGCGCCGTCAAGGCCAGCCTCGCATGCTCGGCGGCAACCTCGCGCGCCTCGCCTTCGAGATCGGCGCCGAGATCGATCACCTCATAGCCCGCCTCCTTCGCGAGCTTGACTGCGGCGTCGAGCGACTGCTTGGGCCGCGCGATCAGTTCGAAATGTGCGTGCGCAAACGCGGCATCGCCGGGCTTGCAGCTTTCGTTGGCGGGATCGTCGAGCGCACGGCGAACGGCATCGTCGATGTCGAGCTTGTATTTCGCGACGATCGCGCGCGCGTCAGCCAGCGTGGTCGGATCGGGCACGGTGGGGCCGGAGGCGATCGCGGAGGGGTCGTCATGCGGCACGTCGGAGATCGCGAGCGTGACGATCTCGGCGGCATTTTTGCCGGCGCGCGTCAGCCGCCCGCCCTTGATGCGCGACAGATGCTTGCGCACGACATTCATCTCGCCGATCGGTGCGCCCGAGCGGAGCAGCGCCTTGTTGACCGCCTGCTTCTGCGCAAAGCTGATGCCGTCCACCGGCGCGATCCAGTTGGCCGAGCCGCCACCGGTGAGCAGCACCAGCAGCAGATCATCGGGACCGGCCTCGCCTGCGAGCGCGAGCGTGTCGGCGGCGCCCTTCAGGCCGGCTTCGTCCGGCACGGGATGGCCGGCCTCGACCACGCGGATTCGCCGCGTCGGTACGCCGTAGCCGTGGCGGGTGGTGGCGATGCCGACCAATCGTTCCGGATCGAGCTTGAGCGTATCGAGATAATGCCGCTCGGCGGCCGCGGCCATGGCGCCCGCGCCTTTGCCGGCGGCGAGGCAGATCACGCGGCCTCTTGGCGCGGGGCGCAGGTGCGGCGCCAGCACCACGTCGGGATGGGCGGCGGCGACGGCGGCGTCATAGAGGGCGCGGAGCAGGGGGCGTCGGTCGGTCATGGCGATGCTTTCGTCAAGGAGAGGCGGTTGCCGGCGACCTCGCCAGAGTTCGCCGCCTCTTGCCTAGCGCATCGCCGCGCAAAGCGTAAGCGGGCTTGCTCATCATTCGATTATGCGATCGCGTGATGATCATCGAAAGGCCATGAAAAGCCCCCCGCGAGGCTCTCGCGAGGGGCGTTCTCGTACCTCAAATCCGCCGGTGGTCAGCCTCCGACGTCGGCGCTGATCACGTCGCCGAACAGCTCCCATTTCTCGCCCTTGAACTTCTCGAGCTGGAGCTGGCTGATCGGCGCAAAGTCGGTCGGGGAGGTGTTGATCTGGACGCCGGGCAGCAGCACCTCGGTGCGGAAGTTCTTCAGGTTCGCCGCCTGCTTCATGATGTTCTCGCGCGTGAGATCGTCGCCGCACTGCTTCAACACCTGCACCAGGGTCTGCGCTACGCCGTAGCCGGTGATGGTGCCGTGATCGAGTTTGTCGCCGTCGGGGAAATACTTCGTCATGAAGGCGAGGAATTCCTTCATGCCGGCATCGTTGGCCCACGTCGGATCGGACACGTCCTTCAGATAGTCGGCGGAGATGATGTCCTGCGAATTCTCGAAGCCGGCGGGCTTGAGCACGCTGCCGACGGAGGCGGAGACGTTGTTGAGGAAGTGCAGCGGCTTCCAGCCGATCTCGGCGTTCTTCTTGATCGCTTGCGCGGCGAATTTCGGCGTCGTGATGTTCATGAAGACGTCGGCGCCGGTCGCCTTCAGTCTCACGATGTGGTTGTCGATCGTCGGCTCGGAGGTCTCATAGCTCTCCTCCGCGACGATCATGCTCGCCGCCTTCGCGCCGAGACCGTCCTTCAGGCCCTTGAGATAGTCCTTGCCGTAGTCGTCGTTCTGGAACAGCACGGCAATCTTGGCGTCCGGCTTGTTCTTCAGGAGCCACTTCGCGTAGATCTGCGTCTCGCTCTGGTAGTTGGGCTGCCAGCCCATGGTCCAGGGGAAGTCTTTCGGATCATTCCACTTGGTGGCGCCGGTGGCGACGAAGAGCTGTGGCACCTTCTTGGAGTTCATGTATTTCTGGATCGCCGAGTTCGGCGGCGTGCCGAGCGAGTTGAAGATGAAGAGCACCTCGTCGCTCTCGACAAGCTTGCGCGCCTGCTCCACCGTCTTCGGCGGCGAATAGGCGTCGTCATAGGAGATGAAGTTGATCTTGCGACCGTTGATGCCGCCCTCATCGTTGATCTTCTTGAAATAGGTGGCTTCGGTGCGGCCGATGATGCCGTAGGCGGAGGCCGGTCCGCTATAGGGCATGATGTTGCCGATCTTGATCTCGGTGTCGGTCGCACCGGTATCGTATTTCTTCTGGGCTGATGCAGTGGAGGTCGAGGCCGCGAACAGCGCAAGCGCGACTGACGCGGCAACAAATTTGCCAGTGACAGCGGGCATTCCAATCTCCCTGATTTTCTTGGCGTGTGTGCGTCCTTCTTCTTGTCGTTGGTTTCTTTGCGACGCACCTGCAATTGAATACGATTTGCGTTGCAGCATCAAGAAAAAGGCCCTGCGACGGCGTCGCAAGGCCTTCTCCTTTAGTAGTCATCCATCTGATGGAGGTCAGCGAACCGGTTGCGGTCGCGAGATAGCGGCACGCGTTAACCAGGCTGTTGGAAGTTGCGGCAGCCGTCGCTACCGATTACCGGTTGCGCAGCTTCCCCGCGCCCTAATGGCCGAGCTCGCTGGAGATGACGTCGCCGAACACCGCCCACGACTTGCCCTTGAAGCGCATCATCTGGAGCTGTGCGATCGGCGCGAAATTGTCCGGCGCGGTGTTGATCGTGATGCCGGGAAGCAGCGTGTCCGGCGCAAAATCCTTCAAGCTCGCAGCCTGCCTCATGACATTCTCGCGCGTGAGATCGTCGCCGCACATCTGAAGAACCTTCACCATCGTCTGCGCCGCGCCGTAGCCGAACGCGACGGCGGCATCGACCCTGTTCGCCTTGGGATCAAACTGCGCCAGGAAATCGTAGAACCTCTTCATCCCGTCATCAGCGTTCCACTGCGGATCCGAGCCATCCTTGACATAGGTCGCCGAGAGGATGCCCTGCGACACCTCGAAGCCGGCTGGCTCGATCACGCCGCCGACCGATGCTGAAACGTTGGAGATGATGTGCATCGGATGCCAGTTGATCTCGGCCGCCTTCTTGATCGCCTGGGCTGCGAATTTCGGCGTGGTGATGCTGATGAAGACGTCGGCACCCGAGGCCTTCAGCTTCACGATGCGCTCGTCGATCGCGGGCTCGGAGGTGTCGTAGCCGTCCTCGATCACGATCATCGAGGCCTTCGGCCCGAGGCCGTCCTTCAGGCCCTTCAGATAATCCTTGCCGAAATCATCGTTCTGGTAGAGCACGCCGATCTTGGCGTCCGGCTTCTCCTTGATGATGTATTTGGCGTAGATGCGTGCTTCGCTGGCGTAGCTCGGCTGCCAGCCCATGGTCCATGGGTAGTTCGTCGGATCGTTCCATTTGGAGGCGCCGCTTGCCACGAACAATTGCGGCACCTTCTTCTCGTTCATGTACTTGCGGATGGCGCTGTTGGTGGAGGTGCCGAGCGATCCGAAGATCAGGAATACTTCGTCGCTCTCCACGAGCTTGCGGGCCTGCTCGAGCGTCTTCGGCGGCAAGTACGCGTCATCGTAGGAGATGAACTTGATCTTGCGGCCGTTGATGCCGCCTTCCGCATTGATCTTGTTGAAATAGGCCTCCTCGGTCTTGCCGATCACGCCATAGGCGGAGGCCGGACCGCTGTAGGGCATGATGTTGCCGATCCTGATCTCGGTGTCGGAAGCGCCGGTGTCATATTTCTTTTGTGCCAGAGCAAGGCCGTTCGCTGCGGCGCACAAGACGAATACGACCGACAGGGCCGCGAACTGAAGACGGACGGCAGTCATTGCTCCCCCACCCGGTTGGATTGGCTCTGCATTGAACAAGATTGGCGTCGGCCGTCAACAAAAAGCCCCCGCGATAACTCGCGGGGGCTCATCTGGTAAGCTGTTGCGTCAGCGTATCACTCGGAAGCGACGTCGCCGCTGATGATCTCGCCGAAAAGTTCCCATTTCTCACCCTTGAAGCGCTGCATCTGGAGCTGGCTGATGGGGGCGAAATCGGTCGCGCTGGTGTTGATCTTGATGCCGGGCAGCAAGGTGTCAGGAACGAAGTCCTTCAGGCTCGCCGCCTGCTTCATGACGTTTGCGCGGGTGAGATCGTCGCCGCACAATTCCAGCACCTTGGCGAGCGTCTGCGCCGCACCGTAGCCATAGACGACGAAGCTGTCGTTCTTGTCAGTGCCAGGCATGTACTTGTCGACGAACTCCGACCACTTCTTCAAGCCGGGGTCATTGTTCCACTGCGGGTCGCCGGCGTCCTTGCCGTAAGTGGCAGACAGGATGTCCTGCGAGTTTTCAAGGCCGGCCGGCTTCATCACACCACCGACCGAGCTCGAAACGTTGGTGACGATCTGGAGGGGCTTCCAGGACAGCTCGGCCACCTTCTTGATGGCCTGGGCAGCGAATTTCGGCGTTGCGTAGATCACGAGCACGTCCGGATTGGCAGCCTTGATCTTGACGATATGACCGTCGATCGACGGTTCGGACACCTCGTAGCTTTCCTCCATGATGATGGTGGACGCCGCCTTGGCGCCGAACCCGTCCTTGGTGCCCTTCAGGTAGTCCTTGCCGAAATCATCGTTCTGGTAGAGCACCGCGACCTTGGCGTCCGGCTTCTCCTTCATCAACCACTTCGCGTAGATCTGCGCTTCGCTCTGGTAGGAGGGCTGCCAGCCCATGGTCCAGGGGAAGTTCTTCGGATCGTTCCACTTGGTCGCGCCGGTCGCGACGAACAGCTGCGGGATCTTCTTGGCGTTGAGATATTTCTGGATCGCTGTGTTGGAGGGCGTACCGAGCGGGTTGAACACGGCCAGCACCTCGTCGCTCTCGACGAGCTTGCGGACCTGCTCGACCGCCTTCGGCGGCGAGTAAGCGTCGTCATAAGTGACGAAGTTGACCTTGCGACCGTTGATGCCGCCCTTCTCGTTGATCATCTTGAAATAGGCTTCTTCGGTCTTGCCGATGACGCCGTAGGCGGAGGCCGGACCACTATACGGCATGATGTTGCCGATCTTGATCTCGGTGTCGGTCGCGCCGGTATCGTATTTCTTTTGGGCGAGCGCTGCGCCGGAGGTGATCGTTGCGACCGCCGTTACGACCGCGGCGGTTCCGAGTAGTCTTGCAAACAGCAATTCAGTCTCCTTTGGACGTTTCAGTTCTTCTTGAGTTTGCCAATCAACTGTTGGCTGACGATCGCAACCTGCCTTGCGCCATGCGGCACCAGGAAGATGACGAGGAACAGGAGCACGCCGAACACTGCGCCGGAAAGGCCTTTTGAGATGCTTTCCGCCATGTTCGGCACGAAGATGATGAAGGCCGCGCCGACGAACGAGCCGGGCAGCCAGCCGACGCCGCCGACGACCATGCCGAGGAACAGCGAGATCGCGAGCGTGATGTTGTAGCTGTCGGGCGCGACGAACTGCACCGCGATGGCGCTGAGGCCGCCGGCGACGCCGGTGATGCCGGCGGACACACCGAAGGCCAGCGTCTTGTACAGCGCAACGTTGACGCCCATCGAGGAGGCCGCGATCTCGTTGTCGCGGATCGCCATGAAGGCGCGGCCCGAGCGGGAACGCAAGAGATTCACCGAGAAAACGTAGATCGCGAGCGTCACGAGGAGCGTGAAGTAGTACAGCCACATGTCCTGGCCCATCGGCAGGCCGAACGGGGCGTCCGGCTTGGTGACGACGAGACCCTGGACGCCGCCGGTCCAGTGCTCGAGGAAGTTCAGCTTCAGAAGCTGCGGCATGGCGGTGGCGAGCGCAAACGTCGCGAGCGCCAGATAGACGCCGGAGAGTCGCAGCGCCGGCTGGCCGAACAGGAAGCCGAAGCCGAAACAGACCACGCCGGCGACCGGCAGCGTCAGCGCATAGTTGACGTTGAGCTGCTCCATCAGCACCGCTGTGACGTAGGCCCCGACGGCATAGAACGCACTCTGGCCGAGCGAGAACTGGCCGCTTCCGCCGGTGAGAATGTTCAGCGCCAGCACAGCGAGCCCGTAGATCAGGAGCATCGTCAACTGGAAGATGATGAAGTTCTTGGCGAACAGCGGAACGATCAGGAGCGCTGCGAGCACCACCAGCGAGGTGGTCGTGCTCAGCGTCATGGCCCGCTTCGGAACGGCCTCGACCGTCTCGTGGCCTTCGGCAACGACTTCTTCTGCTGCGCTCATGATCAAACTCGCTTGACGATGTGCCGGCCGAACAGGCCAGCGGGTTTGACGACCAGGACGGAAATGATCAGCGCAAGGGCGATCGGGAGCTTCAGCTCATTGCCGACGCCGGGGACGTAGGTGCCGACAAGGTTCTCGAAGATACCCATGAGGAAACCGCCGACGACGGCGCCGAACGGGCTTGACAAGCCGCCGAGCACTGCAGCTGCAAAGCCATAGAGCAGGACGCCGACCATCATATTGGGCTCGAGGAATACCACCGGGGCGATCAGCATGCCGGCAATGGCGCCGATAGCGGAGGCCATGCCCCAGCCGAGCGCGATCATCCAGCTCGTGTTGATGCCGACGAGGCGGGCCGATTCAGGCAATGAGGCTGCCGCCCGCATGGCGAGGCCGATCCTCGTGTACCGGAAAAAGAAGAACAGGCCGATCAGCAGCAGTAGGGTCACGCCGATCATGCCGGCCTGGTGGGTCGAGATGAGTTGGCTGCCGAGGAACGGCGAGGAGCCGAACGGGGTCGGATATTGCTTGATGGTGAAGTCCCAGATCAGGCCGGCCGAGGAGTTGATGATCGAAAACAGCGCGATGAAGCCGGCGACGTTGGTCAGGATCGGCGCCTTGGCGAGCGGCTTGAACAGGATGCGCTCGATCGCGATGCCGCCGACAAAGGCGAAGACCAGCGTGAGGACGAACGCGCCCCAGTAGGGCACGCCCCATTGCATCAGCTGCCAGGAAATGAAGGTTGAGAACATCGCCATCTCGCCTTGCGCGAAGTTGAGATGGTCGATCGCCTGGTAGATCATGACCACGGCGAGCGCCATGCAGGCATAGATCGCGCCGGTCGCAATCCCGGCCAGGACCTGGTTGGTGAAAAGCTCCATCGTCCCGGCTCCCTCAGTAACCCAGATAGGATTTGCGGATGTCCTCGTTGTTCGCGATGTCCTTGGCATTGCCCGACATCACGATGCGGCCGGTCTCGATCACATAGGCCTGGTCGGCGAGTTCGAGCGCGAGCTGGGCGTTCTGCTCGACCACCAGGATCGTGACCTTGTCCTCGCGGTTGATCTTGCCAAGGATCTTGAAGAGGTCGCGCACGATCAGCGGCGCGAGTCCAAAGGACGGCTCGTCGAGCAGCATCAGGCGGGGCCGCAGCATCAGCGCGCGGGCAACCGCGAGCATCTGCTGCTCGCCGCCCGAGAGCGTGCCGGCCTGCTGGGTATGCCGCTGCTTGAGGACCGGGAAATGCGCATACATGCGCTCGATGTCGGAGACGATGCCGGCATTGTCCTTGCGGGTGATGGCCCCGAGCTGAAGATTTTCCTCGACCGTCATGTTGGTGAAGGTGCCGCGGCCCTGCGGCACATGCGCGATGCCGAAGCGCACGATGTTTTCGGTCGAGCGGCTGGCGAGCGGCTTGCCGTCGAACTCGATCGCGCCGGTGGAGCGCACCATGTTGCAGATCGCGCGCAGCGTGGTGGTCTTGCCGGCGCCGTTGGCACCCAGGAGCGTCGTCAGCGAGCCCTCGTTGAGCGAAAAGGACAGGCCGTGAAGGGCCTGCACCTGGCCGTAATAGGCGCGCAGGTCCTTGACGTTGAGCAGCATCGTCATTGGTCCTTGCTCCCGAGATAGGCCTTGATGACGTCGGGATCCGCCTGCACCTGGGCGGGCGTGCCTTCCGCGAGCTTCTTGCCGAAATTCA
This sequence comes from Bradyrhizobium sp. UFLA05-109, assembly GCF_054185165.1. Taxonomy (NCBI): domain Bacteria; kingdom Pseudomonadati; phylum Pseudomonadota; class Alphaproteobacteria; order Hyphomicrobiales; family Nitrobacteraceae; genus Bradyrhizobium; species Bradyrhizobium sp. UFLA05-109. Next base: position 74,854 of record NZ_JBBIAR010000014.1, read on the forward strand.
GCGCCACGACGTGGTCGGCGATCGACATCACCAGCCCCATGTGGTGCTCGACCAGCAGCACGGTCATGTGGCGATCGTCGCGGATGCGGCGGATGAGGTCGCCGAGCACATAGACCTCCTCATGGTTGAGACCGCCGGCCGGCTCGTCGAGCAGCAGGATCTTGGGATCCGCCGCCAGCGCCCGCGCCAATTCGACGCGCTTCTGCGTGCCGAAGGGCAGGCCGGAGACGATGGTGTGGGCGACGTCCTCGAGGTCGAGATAAGCGAGGATCTCGTGCACCTTCTTGTTGACGCTGGACTCGCTGCGGCGAACCCAGGCGAGACGAAGCGAGTCACTGACGATGTCGCTGGAGGTGCGCGCATGGGTACCGACGCGCACATTGTCCATCACCGACAGGTTGGGGAACAGCGCCACGTTCTGGAAGGTGCGGCCGATGCCGATCTCGGCGATCCGGTGCGGCGGTCGCGTCAGGATGCTCGCGCCTTCCATCAGGATGTCGCCGGACGAGGGCTGGTAGAGCCGGGAGAGGCAATTGAACAGCGTGGTCTTGCCGGCGCCGTTGGGACCGATCAGCCCGAGGATCTGCCCCTTGTGCATGTCGAAGGACACGCCGTTGAGCGCGACGATGCCGCCGAACACGACGCTGACGTCGCGAACCGCGAGCAGAGGAGAATTCCCCTGCGCGAGCTGTACCTGCGTCATCTCGTCTCGCCCACACCGTTGAGTGGGCCGGAGGGCGACACGATGCACCCTCTGCAACGACGACGGCTATCTGATCCCCTCGGCCACACGTGCAACTTTCCCTCCTGATTTCAGCTTCTTGCCGGCTTCTTTTTTGAATTGCGGCGCTATTCCCCCGAGCGCCGCTTCGATGTTCCTTACCATCGCCAAGAGACGTGGTCCAATGTCGGTGATCAAACGCTCTTCCGTGAAGCGGAATGCGGGCGCGCCGCAATTGAAAGCGTAGGGACCGGTTCCATCGTTCAGCCTGAGCGCGACGCCCGCGGCGCCGATGTCGTCGTGCCAGTCGCCGACCGAAATCGCAAAGCCGTATTTCGCGACGATCTCGCCGGAACGCTCCAACCCGTCGCGCAATTTCGGCCAGCGGCTGCCGTAATGTTCGCGCAAGTCACGCAAGAGCGACGCGCGTTCCTCTTCTCCCAGCGCCCAGAAATAGGCGCGGCCCATCGCGCTGGTTGCAATCGGCACGCGAGAGCCGACGTCAAGTTGAACGCCGACGGTCTCGTTACCTCGGCTCTGCCCGAAATAGATCATGCTCTGGCGGTCGCGCCCGCCCACCGCGACGGCGCCGCCCGTGGCGCGCATCATTTCCTCGCGAAACGGCTCGGACAGATGGCGAATGCCGAGATTGGCGAGCGCCGCATAACCGAGCGCCAAAGCGGCGGGTGCGAGCTGGTACTTTTCGAAGCGGGGAACCGGTGTAAGATAACCGAGCCTGGTCAACGTATAGGTCAGCCGCGAGACGGTTGGCTTGGGCAAATTCGTGCGGGCCGCGATCTCCTGATTGCCGAGAAGCCCGTCATTGGGTTGGAATGCGCGCAATACATCGAGCCCGCGGGAGAGCGCGACGACGAAGTTCCGATCGGTCGCTGGTTTCTTTCCCGTACGCTTCGTCATCCCTGATCTGCTTCTTGCGCGGAGTCGTTGACAAGCCACGTGCTTCAAAATAACCCTGCCGTCAAGATGCGGAATTAAATTCCGCACTGCGAAATCGAAACAAAAGTAAATCCTTAACCGGAGGGTATGCCGTGAGCGAAGTGGTCAAGCTTGAGCGTCATGACGAGATCGGGGTCGTCACGGTCAACAGTCCTCCGGTGAACGCGCTCAGTGCGGCCGTCCGCGGCGGAATCCTGGAATGCGTCAAGCAGGCGGTTGCCGATCCCGCCATCAAGGGCATCGTGCTGACCTGCGCGGGCCGCACCTTCATCGCCGGCGCCGACATCACCGAATTCGGCAAGCCGCCGAAGCCGCCCGCGCTCAATGACGTGCTCGCGGAGATCGAGAATTCGCCCAAGCCGGTAGTTGCTGCGATCCACGGCACCGCGCTCGGTGGCGGTCTCGAGGTCGCACTTTCCTGTCATTTCCGCGTGGCGACGAAAGAAGCAAAGCTCGGCCTGCCCGAGGTGAAGCTTGGCCTGCTGCCCGGCGCCGGCGGCACCCAGCGCCTGCCGCGCGCGGTCGGCCCGGAACTCGCGGTCAAGATGATCGTCGGTGGCGATCCGATCGGCGCGGCAGAGGCGCTGAAGAGCGGCCTGATCGAGGAGATCGTCGAGGGGCCGGCTACGGGCGGCGAAGCTTTCGTCCGCAAACTGCTCGCCGAGAAGCGCCCCTTGCGGCGCCTGCGCGACGATGACAGCAAGATCGCTGCGGCCAAGGCCGACCGCTCGATCTTCACCAATGCGGTTGCCGCGATGACCAAGAAGTCGCGCGGCCTGGAAGCGCCATTCGCGGCTGCCGACGCCGTCGGCTACGCCATCGACCTGCCGTTCGACGAGGGTCTGAAGAAGGAGCGCGAAGGCTTTCTCAAGCTCCTCACCAGCGACCAGTCCAAGGCGCAGCGTTACGCCTTCTTCGCCGAGCGCGAGGCCAACAAGATCGCGGGCGTGCCCGAGGGCACGAAATCGCGTCCCGTGGAGCGCGTCGCCATCCTCGGTGCCGGCACCATGGGCGGCGGCATCGCGATGTCCTTTGCCAATGCCGGCATTCCCGTCACCCTGATCGAGACCGGCGAGGAGCAGCTCAAGCGCGGTATGGGCATCATGCAGAAGAACTGGGAAGCAACCGCGGCGCGCGGCGGCATCCCGGCGGATGCGCCCGCCAAGCGCATGGCGCTGATCAACGGCGTCGTCGGCATCGAGAATGTCGGCAATGCCGATCTCGTCATCGAAGCCGTGTTCGAGACCATGGCGGTCAAGAAGGAAGTGTTCGGCAAGCTCGATCAATACGTCAAGCCGGGCGCCGTGCTCGCCTCCAACACCTCGTATCTGAACATCGACGAGATCGCCAAGTCCACCAAGCGTCCGCAGGACGTTTTGGGCATGCACTTCTTCTCGCCGGCCAACGTCATGAAGCTGTGCGAGATCGTGCGCGCCGACAAGACCGCGCCCGATGCGCTGGTGACCGCAGTCACCATCGCGCGCAAGATCGCGAAGGTGCCGGCCGTGGTCGGCGTCTGCGACGGCTTTGTCGGCAACCGCATGCTGGCGCAGCGCGGCAAGCAGGCGGAAAAACTGCTGTTCGAAGGCGCGCTGCCGCAGCAGGTCGACGCCGTCGTGACGAAGTTTGGCATGCCGATGGGGCCGTTCGCGATGGGCGATCTCGCCGGGCTCGATATCGGCTGGCGCTCGCGGAAGGATCGCGGCATCAAGTCGGAGATCGCGGACGCGCTGTGCGAAGCCGGCCGCTTCGGCCAGAAGACCGGCAAGGGCTATTACAAGTACGAGGCCGGCTCCCGCGCACCGCTGCCCGATCCGGAGGTCGAGAAGCTGATCGACGAGACGCTGCTGCGCCTCGGTCGCAAGAAGCGCGTCGTCAGCGACGAGGAGATCCTCGAGCGCATGATGTACCCGATGATCAACGAGGGCGCGAAGATCCTCGAAGAAGGCATCGCCGCGCGTCCGTCGGATATCGACGTAGTCTGGCTCTACGGCTATGGCTGGCCGATCTATCGTGGCGGCCCGATGTACTGGGCCGACACCGTTGGCCTCAAGCACATCGCCGACCGCCTGTCGGTCTATGCCAAGGAGACCAACGACCCGAGCCTCGAGCCCGCGCCGCTGCTGAAGAAGCTCGCAGCAGAAGGCAAGACCTTCGCCTCGCTCGCGGCAGAGTCGAAAGCGGCGTGATGGGGTTTACCACAAGTCGTCTGTCGTTCCGGGGGCGCTCTCTCCGTTCCCTCCCCGCTTGCGGGGGAGGGGCAGGGAGGGGGGTAGCCCCGGGTGAGGTCAGCACTTGTGGCTACCCCCTTCCCCAACCCTTCCCCACAAGGGGGAAGGGAGCCCGTCCGCTTGTGCCCACCTCACGCGACATTGTTGCGGCCGCTTTGCAGAGTATCGATCGCCCATGACCCATCCCGGCGAACAGTTTTATCCCGAAGGCGTGCATTGGGACGACGCGATTTCCCAGGGCACGTTGCCTGATCTGCTGTCGAAAGCCGCCGCCGACTTCGGCGCGCGTGCTGCGCTCGAATTCCGCGATCGCCCGATCAGCTACGGCGAGCTCGAAGCGATGGCGGAAGCGGCCGCCGCTGCCTTCCTGCGCGCCGGCTGCGGCAAGGGCTCTTCCGTTGCGCTGTTCCTCGGCAACACGCCCGATCACCCCGTCAATTTCTTCGGCGCACTCAAAGCCGGCGCGCGCGTCGCGCATCTGTCGCCGCTCGACGGCGAGATCGCGCTGTCGCACAAGGTCAGCGATTCCGGCGCGCGGGTGCTCGTCACCTCGAACCTGGCAGCGCTGCTGCCGACTGCGCTGAAGTTTCTGGAAAAAGGCCTGATCGACCGCCTGGTCGTCTGTGAGGACGATCATTGGGGCAAGGTCGGCACGCCGCAAGCCGCGATCCCCGCCGATCCGAGGATCATTACCTTCAAGAGCTTCGTCGAGGGCGCCCCCAAGCCGGCACGATGGCCTGCCGTCGACGCCGATGACGTGGCACTCCTGCAATATACCGGTGGCACCACGGGCCTGCCGAAAGGCGCCATGCTCACGCACGGCAATCTCACCTCGGCCGTCTCGATCTACGACGTCTGGGGCAGGCCGAGCCGCGCCGCGCGCGGCAACGTCGTCGAGCGCGTGATCTGCGTGCTGCCGCTGTTCCACATCTACGCGCTGACCGTCGTTCTGTTGTCCTCGCTTCGCCGCGGCAATCTGATCTCGCTCCATCAGCGTTTCGATGTCGAGGCGGTCATGCGCGACATCGAGGTCAAGCGCGCGACCTATTTTCCGGGCGTCCCGACGATGTGGATCGCGATTGCGGCGCTCCCCGATCTCGACAGGCGCGATTTCTCCTCGCTTGCCATGATTGGCTCAGGTGGCGCGCCGCTGCCGGTGGAGGTCGCGAACTTCTTCGAGCGCAAGGTCGGCAAGAAGCTCAAGAGCGGCTGGGGCATGACCGAGACCTGTTCGCCAGGCACGGGGCATCCGCCCGTCGGCCCGGAAAAGCCGGGATCAATCGGCCTGATGCTGCCCGGCATCGAGCTCGACGTCGTGTCGCTGGATGATCCGACAAGGGTGATGCCGCCGGGCGAAGTCGGCGAGATCCGCATCAAGGGCCCGAACGTCACCAAGGGCTACTGGAACAAGCCGAAGGAGAGCGCGGAGTCCTTTGCCGATGGCCGCTTCCTCACCGGCGACATCGGTTATCGCGACGCGGACGGCTATTTCTTCCTGGTCGATCGCAAGAAGGACATGATCATCTCCGGCGGCTTCAACGTCTATCCGCAGATGATCGAGCAGGCGATCTATACGCACCCGGGCGTGCACGAGGTCATCGTGATCGGTATTCCCGATCAGTATCGCGGCGAGGCGGCCAAAGCTTTCATCAAGCTCAAGCCGGATGCAAAGCCGTTCTCGGTCGACGATCTCCGCAGCTTCCTTGCCGGCAAGGTCGGCAAGCATGAATTGCCGGCGGCGATCGAGTTCGTCGACGAGCTGCCGCGCACGCCGGTCGGCAAGCTGTCGCGCCACGAATTGCGCCAGCAGCAGAAACCATCTCAATCCACCCAACAAAGCGCTACAGGAGTCCGCTCGTGACCGACGCCGTCATCGTTTCCACCGCCCGCACGCCAATCGGCAAGGCCTATCGCGGCGCGCTCAACGCCACCGAGGGCGCGACGCTGCTCGGCCACGCCATCGGCGAGGCCGTCGCGCGTGCGAAGATCGATCCGAAGGAGGTTGAGGACGTCGTGATGGGTGCGGCCCTTCAGCAGGGCGCGACCGGCGGCAACATCGCGCGCAAGGCGCTGCTGCGTGCCGGCCTGCCGGTTACCGTCGCCGGCACCACCATCGACCGGCAATGCGCCTCGGGCCTGCAGGCGATTGCCCTTGCCGCGCGCTCGGTGATCTTCGACGGCGTCGAGATCGCGGTCGGCGGTGGCGGCGAGTCGATCTCGCTGGTGCAGAACGACAAGATGAACGGCTTCCATGCCCAGGATCCGGCGCTGCTGAAGATCAAGGGCGAAGTCTACATGCCCATGATCGACACGGCTGAGGTCGTGGCGAAGCGCTATGGCATCTCGCGCGAACGCCAAGACGAATATTCGCTGGAGAGCCAGCGCCGCACGGCGGCCGCGCAGCAGGGCGGCAAGTTCAAGGACGAGCTCGCGCCTATCACGACCAAGATGGCCGTGGCCGACAAGGCGACCGGCGAAGTCTCCTTCAAGGATGTGACACTGTCGCAGGACGAGGGTCCGCGCCCTGAAACCACCGCCGAAGGCCTCGCCGGTCTGAAGCCCGTGCGCGGCGAAGGTTTCACCGTCACTGCCGGCAATGCCAGCCAGCTCTCGGACGGCGCCAGCGCGACCGTGATCATGAGCGACAAGGAAGCGGCCAAGCGCGACCTGAAGCCGCTCGGCATCTTCCGCGGTTTCGTCTCGGCCGGCTGCGAGCCCGACGAGATGGGCATCGGCCCGGTCTTCGCCGTGCCGCGGCTCCTCAAGCGCCACGGACTCAAGGTCGACGACATCGGTCTCTGGGAATTGAACGAGGCGTTTGCCGTGCAGGTGCTTTATTGCCGCGACAAGCTCGGCATCGATCCCGACAAGATCAACGTCGATGGCGGCGCGATCTCGGTGGGCCATCCCTACGGCATGTCGGGCGCGCGGCTGACCGGCCACGCCCTGATCGAAGGCCGCCGCCGCAAGGTCAAATACGCGGTCGTCACCATGTGCGTCGGCGGCGGCATGGGCGCAGCGGGACTTTTTGAGGTGTTGCAGTAGGACTTTTTCGTCATTCCGGGGCGCCGCGAAGCGGCGAGCCCGGAATCCATAGCCACCGATCGGGGATATGGATTCCGGGCCTGGCCCTTCGGGCCATCCCGGAATGACGCGGGATTGATATATTCACAGGAGGATCCGATGGATCTCGCATTCACGAAAGAAGAGCAGGCGTTTCGCGAGGAAGTGCGGCAGTTCTTCCGCGACAACGTGCCGCCGGACACGCGCCGCAAGCTGGTCGAGGGCCGCCACCTCTCGAAGGACGAGATGGTGACGTGGTGGCGCATCCTCAACAAGAAGGGCTGGGGCGTCAGCCACTGGCCGAAGCAATATGGTGGCACCGGCTGGACCAGCGTGCAGCACTACATTTTCAACGAGGAGCTCCAGTCCTATCCGGCGCCGCAGCCGCTCGCCTTCGGCGTCAGCATGGTCGGCCCGGTGATCTACACCTTCGGCAATGAGAAGCAGAAGAAGCAGTATCTGCCGCGCATTGCCAATGTCGACGACTGGTGGTGCCAGGGTTTCTCGGAGCCGGGCTCGGGGTCGGACCTGGCTTCGCTGAAGACCAAGGCCGAGCGCAAGGGCGACAAGTGGATCATCAACGGCCAGAAGACCTGGACCACGCTCGCTCAGCACGCCGACATGATCTTCTGCCTCTGCCGCACCGATCCGTCGGCCAAGAAGCAAATGGGCATTTCGTTCATCGTCTTCAGCATGAAGTCGAAGGGCGTGACCGTGCGCCCGATCCAGACCATCGACGGCGGCGTCGAGGTCAACGAAGTCTTCTTCGACGACGTCGAGGTACCCTACGAGAACCTGATCGGCGAAGAGAACAAGGGCTGGGACTACGCAAAATTCCTGCTCGGCAATGAGCGCACCGGGATTGCGCGCGTTGGCGTCTCCAAGGAGCGCATCCGCCGCATCAAGGAGCTGGCCTCCAAGGTCGAGTCCGGCGGCAAGCCGATCATCCAGGACGCCGCCTTCCGTGAGAAGCTCGCGGCCTGCGAGATCGAGCTGAAGGCGCTGGAGCTCACGCAGCTCCGTGTCGTCGCGGATGAGGGCAAGCATGGAAAGGGCAAGCCCAATCCGGCGTCCTCGGTGCTGAAGATCAAGGGCTCCGAGATCCAGCAGACCACGACCGAACTGCTCATGGAAGTCATCGGCCCGTTCGCTGCGCCTTACGACATCCACGGCGACGACGGCTCGAACGAAGCCATGGACTGGACCGCCCAGATCGCGCCGAGCTACTTCAACAACCGCAAGGTCTCGATCTACGGCGGCTCCAACGAGATCCAGCGCAACATCATCGCCAAGGCGGTGCTGGGGTTGTGAGGGGACCGTCATTCCGGGGCGCCGCAATAGCGGCGAACCCGGAATCTCGCGCCACAACCTCTGGATTCCGGGTTCACGCGCTATGGCGCGTGCCCCGGAATGACGAAACCAAATGATTCCGGGTACGAGGAAAGCTTAGAACCATGGATTTTGATTTGACCGAGGAGCAGCGGCTTCTCAAGGACAGCGTCGACGGCCTCTTGACGGATTCTTACGACTTCGAGAGTCGCAAGAAGTACATGGCCGAGAAGGGCGGCTGGAGCAAGGCCGTCTGGGGCAAGCTCGCCGAGCAGGGCCTCTTGGGCCTGCCTTTCACCGAAGCCGATGGCGGCTTCGGTGGCGGCGGCGTCGAGACCATGATCGTGATGGAGGCGCTCGGCAAGGCGCTCGTGCTCGAGCCCTATCTCGCGACGGTGGTGATCGGCGGCGGCTTCCTGCGCCATGGCGGCTCGGATGCGCAGAAGGCCGCGCACCTGCCCGGCATCATCGACGGCAGCCAGACGCTTGCGTTTGCGCAGCTCGAGAAGAATTCGCGCTACGATCTCTTCGATGTCGCGACCACGGCGAAGAAAAAGGGCAGCGGCTGGGTCATCGACGGCGAAAAGTTCGTCGTGCTCAACGGCGAGAACGCCGACACGCTTGTCGTCACCGCCCGCACCAACGGCGACCGCCGCGACAAGACCGGCATTGGCGTCTTCCTGGTTCCCGCCAACAGCAAGGGTGTCAGCAAGAAGTCGTATCCGACGCAGGACGGCCTGCACGCTGCCGACATCACCTTCACCGGCGTCGAAGTCGGCGCCGATGCGGCGATCGGCAACCCCGAGGATTCGCTCGCGCTGATCGAGCGTGTCGTCGATGAGGCCCGCGTCGCGCTCTGCGCCGAAGCGGTCGGCCTGATGGATGAGTCGCTCAAGACCACCGTCGAGTACATCAAGACGCGCAAGCAGTTTGGTGTGGCGATCGGCTCGTTCCAGAGCCTCCAGCACCGCGCCTCCGACATGTTCGTCGCCGCCGAGCAGGCCCGCTCGATGTCGATGTTCGCGACCATGGCTGGTGATTTCGAGGACGCCAGGGAGCGCTCCAATGCGGTTGCAGCAGCCAAGGTGCAGATCGGCAAGTCGCTGAAATTCGTCGGCCAGCAGGCGATCCAGCTCCACGGCGGCATCGGCATGACCATGGAGGCCAAGATCGGCCACTACTTCAAGCGCCTGACCATGATCGAGAACACGTTTGGCGATACCGAGTATCACCAGCGCCGCGTCGCCGACGCGGGCGGGTTGATCTGACTTCGACCGTCATCCCGGGGCATCGCGAAGCGATGAGCCCGGGATCCATCGTGCGGCATTGCGCGCGGTGAAATGGATACCGGGCTCGCGACGGAGCCCGGGAAGACGAGGCCGTGCTGAAGCGTCGCACCACCCCAGCGGTGCAGCAGCCGTACGACTTGTAATTGTATCGATGTCGCGCTTCACTTCACCCTCCCCTGGAGGGGTCCGAGACGAGCGTAGCTCGCTCGTGGGTCGCTCGCGCGAAGCGCGAGCGGGGTGGGGTGAAGCCGCAAAGATGGTCTCAACATCGATTCGACGCGCTGCCGCGAAGAGACTGGGAGCGAATACCACGCCGCACGAACGGACCCTGTGGCGTGCTCTCAAGGAGCTCGAAGGGTCGCACTTCCGCCGACAAGCGCCGATCGGTCCTTACGTCGTCGACTTCTTCTGTCCAGCCAAGCGTCTCATCCTGGAAATCGACGGCGGACATCATAACGAGGATGATGCGGCCAAGCGTGATCGCGAGAGGCAACAATGGCTTGAAAGTGAGGGGTATCGTGTCGTGCGGTTTTGGAATTCCGAGATTGCGGTCGACCTGAATGCCGTGCTCGAGCGAATCTACATCGAGCTTTACGGATCAAGGGATGCTGAGATCGCCCGATTGAAGCACCGAAGGCGCTGATAGTCTGTCACCCCACCCCGCCCACGCTTCGCGCGGTCGACCCACGAGCGAGCTACGCTCGTCTCGGACCCCTCCAGGGGAGGGTCAGCGGTAGCACCTTCATCTTACCTTGACCTTCCCGCCCCAATCCGCTCCCTTAGCCGCGACACAAGAACCCTCCCGGCACACCGGAATCGCCAAGGTCAACATTCATGTCTTTCGTCCTCGCCATCGATCAGGGCACCACCTCCTCGCGCGCCATCGTGTTTCGGAGCGATATTTCCATCGCGGCGACCGCGCAGCAGGAGTTTCCGCAGCACTTCCCGGCCTCGGGCTGGGTCGAGCATGAGCCGGAGGACATCTGGACCTCGACCGTGACGGTCTGCCGCGACGCGCTTCAGCGTGCCGGCGTCACCGCCAAGGACATTGCCGCGATCGGCATCACCAACCAGCGCGAAACCACCGTGGTGTGGGACCGCGCCACCGGCCAGGCCGTGCACCGCGCCATCGTCTGGCAGGACCGCCGCACCGCCGAGATCTGCTCGAAGCTGAAGGCCGAAGGCCACGAGCCGCGGATCTCCCAGAAGACCGGCCTGATCATCGATCCCTATTTCTCCGGCACCAAGGTCGCCTGGATCCTCGACAACGTCCCCGGCGCCCGTGCGCGGGCCGCGCGCGGCGAGCTGATGTTCGGCACGGTCGATTGCTACCTGCTCTGGCGGCTGACCGGCGGCAAGGTGCATGCGACGGATGCCACCAACGCCTCGCGCACGCTGCTGTTCAACATCCACACCGGCGAATGGGACGACGAACTGCTGGAGCTGATCGGTGTGCCGCGCTCGATGCTGCCGGAGGTCAAGGATTCCTCCGCCCGCTTTGGCGAGACCACCCCCGACCTGCTCGGCGGCGCAATTCCGATCTGCGGCATCGCCGGCGACCAGCAGGCCGCGACCATCGGGCAAGCCTGCTTCCGTCCGGGCATGATGAAGTCGACCTACGGCACCGGCTGCTTCGCCCTGCTCAACACCGGCACCACGCCGGTGGCCTCGAAGAACAAGCTGCTGACCACCATCGCCTATCAGCTCGGCGGAAAACGCACCTACGCCCTCGAAGGCTCGATCTTCGTTGCCGGCAGCGCGGTGCAATGGCTGCGCGATGGCCTCGGCATCATCAAGCACGCGGCCGAGACTGGCCCGCTCGCCGACCAGTCCGATTCCATGCAGAGCGTCTATCTCGTGCCGGCCTTCGTCGGCATGGGTGCGCCGTACTGGAATCCACGCGTGCGCGGTGCGCTGTTCGGGTTGACGCGCAACACTGGCCCGGCCGAGCTCGCGCATGCCACGCTGGAGAGCGTCTGCTACCAGACGTTCGACCTCTGGGCCGCGATGCGCGCCGACTGGCCCGATTCCGAGACCGCCCACATCGTGCTGCGCGTCGACGGTGGCATGGCTGCCTCCGACTGGACCATGCAGCGCCTCGCCGATCTCCTCGACGCGCCCGTCGACCGCCCCGTGATCCAGGAGACGACGGCGCTGGGCGCGGCTTATCTCGCCGGCCTCAATGCCGGCGTCTATCCCGAACCGACGCAGTTTGCCGACAACTGGCGGCTCGAGCACCGCTTCAAGCCGAACATGAGCCAGGCGACGCGCGAGCGGAAACTTGCCGGCTGGGCGCGTGCGGTGAAGGGCGTGCTCGCGAGCGACGAGGGAGAGTGAGCGGCGAATGATCCTCCCCGACGGCTACTCGGACGTGCCGAGCGGGAAGATCACCGCGGTCGTCACGCATCTGGAGATGACTGCGCGGCCGCCGCTGCGCGACGATCCGGTCGGCGCCTGGACGTTGTGCCGGGTCGAGCGCCCCGATCTCGACTGGTTTCGCGCACTCTATGCGCGGGTCGGCGAGGACTGGCTGTGGTTCTCGCGCCAGCGCATGCCGGACGCCGAGCTCGCGGCAATCGTGCAGTCGCCGCGCGTCGAGATCCACGTGCTCGTCGATGATGGCCGCGAAGAAGGCCTGCTCGAGCTCGATTTTCGCGAGGCAGGCCAATGCGAGATCGTGTTCTTCGGCGTCACCGCAAAACTCATCGGCACCGGTGCCGGCCGCTGGCTGATGAACCGCGCGCTCCAACGCGCCTGGTCGCAGGAGGTCAGGCGCGTCTGGGTGCACACCTGCACCTTCGATCACCCCTCGGCGCTCGCCTTCTACCACCGCTCCGGATTTCGCGCCTTCCGCCGCCAGATCGAGATCGGTGACGACCCGCGCCTCGACGGCGCGGTGCCGCGAACGGCGGCGAAGCACGTGCCGATCATCGAGTGATACGTCGAGATTTTAGCCCGGATGAAGCGCAGCGAAATCCGGTAAGTCGCTTGAAGGATTTCCGATTAGGCAGTTACGATATTTCAGCGTCTTCCGTTGTAAAAGGCGATCCGCCACAACAGGAGGCACCATGGACGCCGCGAGGCGCGTGCTGGTGATCGAAGACTCCGATGGACGCCCAACAAGAATGGTATCGGTTCTAGCGCCTAAGAACGCGCATTTTGGAAATCAATTGATCTCGAACTAAATCGATTGCGTTGCCGTCCGTCTGCGCAGAGAGATCTTCTTTAGATTTCTTACCCAAGAAATAAGCTATTCGTTCTGCATTGGCGCCACTTGGATGGGGCAAGCCACTCAGGCATCGTTCTTCTGAGATTCCTGCTTCCCTCGCAACACGCGCAAAGACTTGCTGGACCTGGGCTCCAAGAGGAATGAACACGCTCTTTGACAAAAGCTTGGGCTCGGCCGCAAACCATTTGTCGACCTGATTTCTGAGAAAACTGATCCGATCAACCGAAGGCTGCCCACTGTAGTTCAACTTATTCCTAAAAACGGGATAGCGCAGAATGGATGTGTGATGAGCTAAAGAACGAAATTCGGAGAAAAGAAGCGCGCAAGTGTCTATCCCGAGCAATTTGTTAAGGCCGATATGATCGAGCATCCTCGTGAGATTTGTTCTCATGGGGCCGCCGAAGCTCGCGAGATATTTGGCTCTTTCGATAGCCTCCTTCCACGAAAGACCACTCTTAATACCCAAGCAGGTTTCATTTAGAGCAATCCGCGCTTGCGTTTGACCGGGTGTCAACCCGACAATAGTGACACGTGCGTTTGTATTGATGTGTTCGAAAGGTGCATAGAATGTCTCAAACTCGCCGTCGCAGGCAATACGTATGCGCGGGTCCAATATACCAATCTCGGCTTCGTTGCTCTTAATGAGTTCGATAATTCGTCCAATTCCTTCGAAGTCTTGCATCAGAACAGCAGAGCCCACGCTTTTCGGCCGAGCGCTTCGAGAGCATGGCTCACGATCGGCAGACTAATAATCGCGATGACATAGTATAGAAAAACTTCTCGTCCGAATTCGCGCGACAAATCCATATAGGCTCGATAAGGGTGGTCGATACTGATTTCTGTCTCGCCTGTGTATCTCCACTGATGGATCGAGAATTTTGCTCCATCAGTATGTGTCGAGAAGCCGGCCAAGTACTGTTCCCAGACCTTAGGCTCCAATAACCGCGTGTAATGAAGCATTGGGCTGAAGTGATTTGGCACGAAGTAGGAAGGCGCTACCAGGAATAGAAAGAGCTGCTTTATAGGTAGAAGATGAGCAGACTCGGCTTCTCCGTGTCCCAAGAGAAGGGATTCGCGAATATCACAAACTCGTAGATCGACGACTGCGCCGCGCTTGGCTAGGCCCCATCCCTTGGACGCCCAAATGCGCCAAGGGTTCCTAGCCGATATTCGGAACCTAACATAGGTCCACTCGTCATTTTCCGTCGAGTCTCTGAGCTCAATCGTCCAAATTGAGAAGCCTGCTGCCCCTGTTTGGGGTTGTTCTGCCGACGAGTTTTCAGGCGAAACCGCGACCACGCGGTCACTTATCTTGTCGGGGCCATCCAAAGGACCGTCATAGGTGACGCGATCGCCCGTAACCGTAACAGGCTTGCCAAAGATCAAGGGGCTGAAGTCTTGATCAAGAACAATCGTGGAAAGATCAAATATCCGGCTCTTCTCTGAATCAAAAGGAAGCACGAAGCGCAGGCGCCGTAGCGGAGCTTCCGATTTGAATCGTAACCCCACATCGAGGCAAAACGTATATCCAAAGACGCGATACCACGGCCTAGGCAGCACCCAGAAGCTAATATGGCAGGCCTCTACCTCGAGCGGCGCTTGTAGTCCAAGCGTAGAGATAGCGAAGAAGCCCATTTAGTTTAGCTTCAGCGTGTAGATTGCCTCGTCTCGGCCCGGACCATAACGGTCTAGGAGATACGCCGACTCAAGGAAACCTTTGTTCTCCAGAAAGGGAGCCAAGCGTTGGAGCCGCGATTTGGCGACGGTGAGGTATACGTTATCGATGCCGACCCTCCGCCAGCGTACTAGGCTAGCCTGAAGCAAGAGGGAGCCTAGGCCTCGGTGAGCAGGAGCGTCTTTAACGTACAAAGTAGATATCTTGATACTTCGAACTCCCTTGGGGGTCTCGATCAGAACCCCGGCGATGCCGTAGCGCCCAACAGCCAGTCTACAAACAGCGTGCTTCTGCTCGACTTCCAGTAGCCGTCTCTCGAGCCAATCGAGCCCCTTTGGGTATAGTGTTGGAAGGAATGACAGGAGGCGTAACACACGCTCGCGATCCCCCGGCTCATAGTGCCGTACCCCGACGTTTGGTCGAATTATGGGCTCAAAAATCTGCATTTGAGTTTCCACGTTTATCGTTGGCATACAACCACAAGGCGCCCCGCTAGTCCACTTTTGGTCGCAAATGCTAGCCTGTCGTCCCGCCGGGAGGCCCCAAAGCTCCGCCCGCCTCGCCCGTGCCAGCGAGAGGCCGTGCTGCATGGCGTTGAAGCAGGTCAGGCCGTTTTGCGTCGACCAACACATGAATCCCGCGCGCTCCGCCATAGGCAAGCACCGGAAGCGAAGTGCCCATTGCGCATCGCTAGCACAAGATGCCGCCCGCGCTGCTTTTCGCCGTCGTCTCGAAGGCGTGGCCTCAGTCGATCTCGCAATCGTCGGGTCGTCGCGGGCGCGCCTCCAACTGGTGCCTCGAGCACCGCTTCAAGCCGAACAAGAGCCAGGCGACGCGCGAGCGGAAGCTTGCGGGCTTGGCCCGCGCGGTGAAGGGCGTGCTCGCGAGCGACGAGGGGGGGTGATGGCTTCGCGTCAACTGTCAGCCACGATAGTTACAAATTCAGCATGCTGCTGGCCAGCCTTCGAGGCATACAGCAGTGAAGAAACCTCTTTAACCGTCTGATTAAAGAAGTCGTCATTCGAAAGATTTGCCGACAGATTTGCTGCATTCGATCGAGTGGCCATAAACGACAGAATAGTTTCCACCACAGGGACCCATCGCGCAATTAGGTCGACGAGGCTATTCTTCTTTGCATCAGCCGTGGACGCATCAAAGGCAATCGTCATTGGGTCTACTTTGCGGCCGATTATCGACTCTAGGACCGCTGCCGTTACTGCCATGAGGAAAGACTTAAAACGCAAATTTCTGAGCAGAGCCAATTGGTCTTCTTCAATTGAGATGATGTTTCCTGCAATCGATTTTGCCTTTAAAGCGAGCCTTCTATCGTCAATTGCGCGAGCTAGCGTGTAGACGAAAAGAACGTGTCGCGCTTTCTTTCCTTCGAATGCATTAGTGTAGAGCGGCTTACGATCGAAGATTTGACCTTTGCCGCGATTCGCATCTTGGTAGCGCCCGTGAAATGCAAGAAGGGGCTGCATGACCTCCTCAATACCTATTTCCCCCTCGTCGGTGCGAAAGCCCCGTTTTCGGCTATAGATGTACCCCATCGCCTGAAATTCTGACGCGATACGATTTTGCTCAGGATCATTGCTGTACTGATCCCAAGTTGTGATCTCATTCTGTGTGTTGTTGAACTTTACAATATCGTTGATCGTTTGTGCATCGCTGCTCTGGATAACTCGACAGAGTACTTTGACGTCTTTGATGTCATTCTTTGTGAGATCAGTCGAGCCAATGGATCCTGTCGTCTGAGCTCCATTGATGATCGAAATGCCGGTCAGCTTTATTCCGCTTTTGGTCTCCTTTATTCCCAAAGTGAGCAGTGTGATTCCATTGTTAAACACCCAGAAGTCCTTCGGCTTTGTTTCAGCCGATTGACGAATTCCAGTGTTTATGCGTCGGCGGCGGGTAATTCCGAGAAAGCCCCGATAATTTGCTGAAAAAAGCCGATCCGAGTGGATCGAGTAAAGCTTGTGCAGCCACAGGCCTGGTACAGATGCGACCGAGGCCTGCCAATTAGGACCCGATTCCTTGAACGCAACCGGTACGGGAAAGTCAATTTCGTCCTTCACTTCAATTTGGGACTCTTGTGTTGCGAATAGGTGCTCGATGATCGACGAGCCTAGTTCTCGAGACGTTATGGTAAGCTTTTCGGGTTCACCCAGCGCCTTGCGCAGATGTTGCGCAGTGGTTTGCAGTTCTCGTGTGACATTTACCGACTCAGGCAAGTTATGGACGAAGAGCAAATCGATCGTATCTACTTCGCCCTCTTCGATAGCCTCTCGAAAATCCTCGAAGGCCGATCTGAGTTGGGACGGCACCTGCTTAACATCGCCAGAGACAAGCCAAGCCGCTGCCGTGTTTAGGTCCGAAGCTTTGTTCGCCGGAGCCGAGTCCTTGGCCGAGGTCGAATAATAGCCCTGAGCGAAGATGAGACGCTTCCCGTCCTTATCGAAATAGATGAAGTCAATCTTCTTATCATTTGGCCCATCGGTGATGCCTTCGGAAGCAAGTGCTTCGACGTCAGGCTCCTCCAGATAAAGGGCGATCGCCCAAGCTAAATGGGCGTTACTCTCGCCCAATTGTTGAATCAGAGCTGTGTTCTTGTTGAAGGCAGTGAGATAGGGCATGAAAGGTCCTCAGCGCAATCGACATGATTGAGGGTATATTGAACAATCTAAAGTTGACAATCAGGTTTTGACAGTCTTTCGTCTAAGTGCTCACGACGGGGGTGCTTTTTTTGTGTAGCTCGGCAAGCGAGTGACGAGCCGCTGGGGATATCAAAGCACCTCGTGCCCGTGCTGCATGGTGTTGAAGCAGGTCGGGCCGTTTTTGCTCGGAACGACAAGCGAGTTCGGCGCACTTGAGCGGACTTGTTGCAGCCAGTGCAATGCTCCCTTTCCAAGATTTTTCTTGTCAGCCGCGCGCATTGGCGATGAACTGCCCGGCCCTGCCGGGTCAATGAGAAAGAGCGCAAAACCATGTTCCTGATCGGCCAATATGATTCTCCCTTCGTCCGCCGCGTGGCGATTGCGCTGAAGCTTTATGGCATCGCCTTCGAGCACAGGCCGTGGTCGACCTTCGGCGACGCCGACAAGATCGCGCCGTATAATCCCCTGCGCCGCGTGCCGACGCTGGTGCTCGACGACGGTGAGGGGTTGATCGAGAGCACGATCATCCTCGATTATCTGGACGATCTCGTCGGGCCAGAGAAAGCCATGTTGCCGGGTGGCGGCATCGAGCGGCGGCGGCATTTGCGCATCTGCGCGCTGGCGGGCGGTCTCGGCGACAAGGCAGTCAGCCTGCTCTACGAGCGCGTGCTGCGGAAAGAACAGCTCGCGCTGTGGGTCGAACGCTGCCAGGCACAGATTGCAGACGTGTTGAAGGTGCTGGAAGCCGAGCGCGCGAAGATAACGACGCCGTACTGGCTGGGGACGCGCATCGGCCACGCCGACGTCATAGTCGCCTGCGTCGTCCGCTTCACCCGCGAAGCGCATCCGCAGCTGTTCGATCCCGCGCGGTATCCGGCACTCACGGCGCATTCCGAGCGCTGCGAGGCGCTGGCGCCGTTCAAGGAGATCGTGCAACCACTCGCGCCGCCCAAGGGGTGAGCGAGCGCAGGTCCGTAGGGTGGGTTAGCGACTTGTCCGCCGTAGCTCGAAGAGCGAAGGCGGAAGCGTAACCCACCACTTCTCTCAATGCGCGGAAAGCAAAGAGGTGGGTTACGCCGAGCGGACTGCGCTTCGCGCAACCGCGGGGCTAACCCACCCTACGCGCCTAGCGAGCTCTCCTGCGTCCCGTCACCGGCCGTAGAGACCGGTCAGGGTCGCCTTTCCGAGCGTATGGAAGTGCAGATCGAAACCGACCGTTGCCGCGGATGCTGAATGGTCCTTGGCGTCCGGAAGCTTATCGACGTCAACGGCGAATACGGTGATCTGATAGTGGTGCGGCTTGTCGCCAGGCGGCGGACATGGTCCGCCATAGCCGTCGCTGCCGTAGTCCGTGCGGCTCTGGATCGCTCCTTTCGGCATCAGCTTCTTCTTTGGATCGCCGGCCCCCTTGGGAAGCGCAGTGACGGATGGCGGAAGATTGAAGACGACCCAATGCCACCAGCCGCTGCCGGTTGGCGCATCAGGATCATACATCGTCACGGCGAAGCTCTTGGTGCCCGCCGGAGCACCGCTCCAGCTCAAAGCCGGAGAGATGTTGTTGCCGGTACAGCCGAAGCCTTTGAATACCTGCTCGCTGGCAATCGTGGCGCCTTCGCTGATGTCCGGGCTGCTCAGCGTGAGGCTCTGCGCACCAGCTTCGCCCGCATGAAGCAGGAGCACGCAAGCTGCTGCAAATGAGAATGCAAACCTTGTCATCGGAAGCACCTCTTCGACAATGAACTCAGAGATCGGAAAGTAGCGCCCGAGGAACTCGGTTTCAATCAGTCTGCGCGGTTGTTCTCGATGCTGCGGCGCAAATGGGCAGGCGGATGAGGGTTGCGCGCCGTGCGTCCATCTCCGAGCTTGCCAGGTTGCTGATCCCGCTGAAGGGGTGAGTGAACACATTCGCCGTCATTCCGGGGATGCGCCGTTAGGCGCAGACCCGGAATCCATCGGGCGGCATACTTCGCAGTGGAATGGATTCCGGGTTCGCGCTTTGGCGCGCCCCGGATGACGGGCGCGACTATTTCTTCCGCTTCACACCATTCGCGTTTAGATACTCGTCCAGCTCGAACCCCAGCTTCTCGGCGCGATCGAAATACGCCTCCGCCGCATCCGGGTCCTTCGCCATCCCTTCGCCGCGCGTCGCCATCACGCCGAGCGCTGCGGCGGCGCGGCCGACGCCGAGATCAGCGGCGCGCTTGTACCAGTGGACGGACTCCGTGAGATCCTTCTCGATGCCAGCCAATTGCCCAGTGGCATAGAGCGCCCCGAGATTGGCGCAGGCGCGCGGCTGGTCGCGTTGTCCGGCCTGCTTCAGGTAGAACACCGCCTTGCTGCGGTCGCCGATGCCCTGCATCGCATAGACGGACAGCTCGAAATAGGCGTCGGCATTACCGCGCTTCGCCGCCTCCAGATGCAATGCAAGACTTTCTGCCACGTCCTTCGGCCGCCCGCGACCGTTGTAAGCCATCAGCCCCAGGAGGTAGCGCAGGGCGCCGTCGGGATCAGTGCCCTTGAGGGCCCTGATCGCGTAATCATAGGCTTCGTCATAGCGCTTGAAGGTCCAATAGAGATTATAGGCGACGATATAGGCGCCATAGTCCGATCCGAGATCGGCGCCGTGCTTGTAGGCGGCAATGGCCTCCTCCTTGCTTTCAGGCACGCCCCAGCCGTTCCAGAGACAGCGGCCATAGTCGATCCAGGCGTCCGCATGCCCGCCAATCGCCACCGCATGCAGCGCTCTCGCCAGCATGTCGCGATTCTCGACCGGCGCCTCGCCGGCTTCGATTGCTTTGAACAGGGCCAACGCTGCGGCATAGAGCTGGTCGTCGCGCGACGGCGAGCCGGGCTCGGTGAGGAGCTTTGTGACGGTTTGCATGGTTGAGCTGGTATCGTTTGGTTTGGACGGACGCTGCGCAGCCTCCGCCATCGCCGCATCGGGCGAGGCAGCATGACGCGAGACAAATATCCCGCCAACCATCACCAGGCAGACGGCCAGGATTTCCAGACGATTGCGAATGCCGCCCTCCCACGCCCGCGCCAACCGGGTGTTTGTCGGCACGAGGCGAGCGCCGGTTCATGGGACGGAGATGCGATCGAGGCGACGAACGCTCCGCGAGTCCATCCGGCGCGGTTCGCAACGATGACATTTTGCCGGTGATTTGCCCGACGAGTCAAGTCATTTCGGTAAATACGTAGTCGGTCAGCCCCGGCAATTTTCTACTTTGCATGGGGTTGTTTTCCGCCTTTTAGTTCGTCGCGTGGGTTAGCGCAGCGTAACCCACCGCTTTTCTTGATTCGCGGAAGGGAGGTGGGTTACGCTGACGCTAACCCACCCTACGCAACTGGCGCGCGGCACAGGGCGAGGGACCAGCTCAGCCGGCGCCGACGCGCTTCTTCTGCCAGACGAGATGCGCGGCGCAGGTGCAGCCGGGTGGATGCGAGGCGAGGTCTTTGGACGTCACATCGTTCGCCGGCGTCGCCGCGAATGTTGCCTCCGGCTTCGCAGCGGCCGCTGTTGCTTGCGCCGGGATGTAGTTCAAGATCGGCGCCAGCCAGCGCTCGACCTCGGCAACGCTCATGTCCTTGCGGGCCGCATAATCCTCGACCTGGTCACGCTCGATCTTGCCGACGCCGAAATAGAAGCTTTCGGGATGGCTGAAATAGAGCCCCGACACGGAGCTGCCCGGCCACATCGCAAAGCTCTCGGTCAGCTTCACACCGGCGGTATTCTCTGCATCGAGCAAGTCGAACAGCGTCTTCTTCTCGGTGTGGTCGGGTTGCGCGGGATAGCCGGGCGCGGGACGGATGCCCTGATACTTTTCGAGGATCAGCTCCTCGTTGGAGAGTTTCTCGTCCGGGGCATAGGCCCAGAACTCGCGGCGGACGCGGGCATGCATGCGCTCGGCGAAGGCCTCGGCGAGGCGATCGGCCAGCGCCTTGCACAGGATCGAGGAGTAATCGTCATTGGCCTTCTTGAAGCGGTCGGCGACCGCATCCTCGCCAATGCCGGCGGTGACGACGAAGCCGCCAATGTAATCCGGCACGCCCGTACCTGTGGGCGCGATGAAGTCGGACAGGGCCGCGTTGAAGCGGCCCTCGCGCTTCTCGAGCTGCTGGCGCAGCGTGTGCAGCGTGGCGATTCTCTTCGTCCGATTCTCATCGGCATAGAGCACGATGTCGTCGCCTTGTGCGTTCGCAGGCCAGAAGCCGATCGTCGCGCGTGCCCGGAACCATTTCTCCCTGACGATGAGGTCGAGCATCTTGCGCGCGTCGTCATAGAGCGAGCGCGCGACCTCGCCGACCTTGGGATCATCGAGAATCGCGGGGAAGCGGCCGGCGAGCTCCCAGGTCTGGAAGAACGGCGTCCAGTCGATGCAGTCGACGAGCTCGGCGAGATCGTAGTCGTCGAACGTCTTCGTGCCGAGGAAGGTCGGCTTCACCGGCTTCGCCGCTGCGAAGTCAACGGGCACGCGATTGGCGCGGGCAGCACTGAGCTTCAACCGCTTCTTGTCGGCCTGCGCGCGCAGATGGGCTTCCGAAATCTTTGCGTATTCGGCGCGCACCTCGGCCGCATAGGCATCGCGCTTCTCGGGCGACAGCAGCGAGGAGGCGACGCCGACGGCGCGGCTCGCGTCGTTGACATGCACCACGGGGCCGGCCTTGTAGTTCGGATCGATCTTGACGGCCGTATGCACGCGGCTCGTCGTGGCGCCGCCGATCAACAGCGGCAGCTTCAAGCCCTCGCGCTGCAACTCGCCGGCGAAGAACGCCATTTCGTCGAGCGAGGGCGTGATCAGGCCGGACAGGCCGACCATGTCGGCCTTCTCCGCCTTCACGGTCTCGACGATCTTGGCGGCCGGCACCATCACGCCGAGGTCGATGACCTCATAATTGTTGCACTGGAGCACGATGCCGACGATATTCTTGCCGATGTCGTGAACGTCGCCTTTCACGGTCGCGAGCACGATCTTGCCGGCCGACGAGTTGGCATCGCTGCCGATGCCGTTCGCGAGGTTGCGTGCCTTCTCCTCCTCCATGAACGGCATCAGCCAGGCCACCGCCTGCTTCATGACGCGCGCGGATTTGACGACCTGTGGCAGGAACATCTTGCCGTCGCCGAAGAGGTCACCGACCACGTTCATGCCGGCCATCAAGGGGCCTTCGATCACGTCGAGCGGGCGCGAGGACGCCTTGCGGGCTTCCTCGGTATCCTGCTCGATGAACTCGGTGATGCCATGCACCAGTGCGTGCGACAGCCGCTTCTCGACCGGCCATTCGCGCCAGGCGAGATCGGCCTCCTTGCTCTCCGTCTTCTTGCCGCGGAATTTCTCGGCGAGCGCCAGCAGTCGCTCGGAGGCGCCGGGATCGCGATTGAGGATCACGTCCTCGCAAACCTGTCGCAGCTCGGGATCGATGTCGTCATACACGATCATCTGCCCGGCATTGACGATACCCATGTCCATGCCCGCCTTGATGGCGTGATACAGGAACACGGAATGCATGGCTTCGCGCACCGGCTCGTTGCCGCGGAACGAGAAGGACAGGTTGGAGACGCCGCCCGAAATGTGAGCGCCGCGCAGGTTCTGGCGGATCCAGCGCGTCGCCTCGATGAAGTCGACGCCGTAATTGTTGTGTTCTTCAATGCCGGTTGCGATCGCAAAGATGTTGGGATCGAAGATGATGTCTTCCGGCGGGAAGCCGACGCGATTCACCAGGATGTCGTAGGCGCGCTTGCAGATCTCGGTCTTGCGCGCGAACGTATCGGCCTGGCCGACCTCGTCGAATGCCATCACCACGACAGCCGCGCCGTGGCGCCGCGCGATCTTGGCCTCAAAGATGAACTTCTCCTCGCCTTCCTTCATCGAGATCGAATTGACGACCGGCTTGCCCTGCACGCATTTCAGCCCGGCCTCGATCACCGAGAATTTCGAGGAATCGACCATCACAGGGACGCGCGCGATGTCGGGCTCGGCGGCGACGAGGTTGAGGAAGGTCCGCATCGCGGCTTCCGAGTCCAGAAGACCCTCGTCCATGTTGACGTCGATGATCTGGGCACCGTTCTCGACCTGATCGCGCGCGACCTGGAGCGCAGCCGTGTAATCGCCGGCCGTGATCAATTTACGGAAGCGGGCCGACCCCGTGACGTTGGTGCGCTCGCCGACGTTGACGAAGGGGATCGCATCCGTCAGCACGAACGGCTCGAGGCCGGAGAGCCTTAAGCGCGGCTCGATCTCCGGCACGACGCGCGGCTTATGCGGCGCCACTGCTGCGGCGATCGCGGCGATGTGCTCAGGCGTGGTGCCGCAGCAGCCGCCGACGATGTTGACCAGACCATCACGCGCGAATTCGCCGACGAGGCGGGCCATGTATTCCGGCGTCTCGTCGTACTGGCCGAACTCGTTGGGCAGGCCGGCATTGGGATAGGCGCAGACCAGCGTGTCGGCAACGCGGCCAATGTCGGCGATATGGGCGCGCAGATCCTCCGCGCCGAGCGCGCAATTGAAACCGATGGTGACGGGCTTTGCGTGCCGCACCGAATTCCAGAACGCCTCCGGCATCTGACCCGACAGCAGGCGGCCGGACTTGTCGGTGATGGTGCCTGAGACCATCACGGGCACGTCGATGCCGCGTTCTTCCGTGATCTCGACGATCGCATAGAGCGCGGCCTTGGCGTTCAGCGTGTCGAAGATGGTCTCGACCAGCAGGAGGTCGACGCCGCCGTCGAGCAAGCCCCGAATCTGCTCGCCATAGGATTCGCGCAGGTCGTCGAAAGTGACGGCGCGGTAGCCGGGGTTCGCGACATCAGGCGAGATCGAGGCGGTGCGGTTGGTGGGGCCGATGGCGCCGGCAACGAAGCGCGGCTTGCCGTCCTCGGCCTCGACACGTTTGGCGGCGTTGCCGGCGAGGCGGGCGCCTTCGCGCGCCATCTCGTAGACGACCTCGGCGAGGTCGTAATCGGCCTGCGCGATCGAGGTCGTGGAGAAGGTGTTGGTCGCGACGATGTCAGCCCCGGCACGCAGGTACGCGGCGTGGATGTCCTCGATCGCCTGCGGCTGGGTCAGGATCAACAGGTCGTTGTTGCCGCGCAGGTCGCGGTGGAAATTCTTGAAGCGCTCGCCGCGGAAGGCGGCCTCGTCGAACTGCAGGCCCTGGATCATCGTGCCCATGGCGCCGTCGAGCACCAGGATGCGATCGCGCGCGGCGGCGAGCAGGGCAGTACGCTTGGGAGACGCGGTAACGGTCATCGGTTACGCCGCCTTCTGCGCGCTCTTGGCGCGAATGCCGAGCAAATGGCTGATCGCGAATACGAGATCGGCGCGGTTCATGGTGTAGAAATGGAAGGTGTCGACGCCATGCTTGGCGAGCTTGTGCACCTGGCCGGCGGCTACCGTCGCTGCGACGAGCTTTCGCGTTTCCGCATCGTCGTCGAGCCCATCGAACTTCTCCGCAAGCCAGTTCGGCACGCTTGTGCCGGCGCGGGTGACGAAATTGCGGGCCTGCTTGAAATTGTGCATGGGCATGATGCCCGGCACGATCGGAATCTCGATGCCGCGCGCACGGACGCGGTCGAGGTAGCGGAAGTAGAGATCGTTATCGAAGAACACCTGGGTGATTGCGCGCGTCGCACCCGCGTCGACCTTGGCCTTCAGCGTGTCGATATCGGCATCGAAGTCGCGCGCTTCGGGATGCTTCTCAGGATAGGCGGAGACCGAAACCTCGATATCGGCATGGCGCTTCTTGATGCCGGCGACGAGCTCGGCCGACGTCTGGTAGCCGTCGGGATGGGTGGCGTAGGGCGTGCCGATGCCGCCGGGCGGATCGCCACGCAGACCGACGATGTGGCGGACGCCGACCTCGTGGTAGCGGTCGACGATCTCGTCGATCTCGCCGCGCGAAGCGCCGACGCAGGTGAGGTGCGCGGCCGGCAGCAGCGAAGTCTCCTTCAGGATACGGGCGATGGTGGCGTGGGTGCGCTCACGGGTCGAGCCGCCCGCGCCATAGGTCACCGAGACGAATTTCGGGTCGAGCGGGGCGAGGCGATTGATGGTCTCCCACAGGTTCTTCTCCATCTCCTCGGTCTTAGGCGGAAAGAACTCGAAGGAGATCGCCGGACGCTTGGTGAGGTGCCCGTCTTGCCCATTGTCTTGCCCGTTATATTTGGCAGGCGTCGTCGGCTCAGTCATGGCGCCACTCACTCCAGATCTCTTCGCAACTGCGGCAGATTTAGCTTGGGAAGCGCCAAGATAGGCCAAAAGGGGCTCATTCGACAGCCCATCGGTAATGGGAAGTAGCCCACTATTGCCTATTATATCGGTATTCTTGTGCCAGGTGTGAGTTTGGTGGGAAATCACGGAGATCAATAAATATTCAGTATTTCAATGCATTAAATGGCGTTCGATGGTTTGTTGGTCTTTGGCAAGCTGGTGGGCAGCTTGAAAGTTAGGTGATTAAGGCTTACGAAATCCCACCAGCCTCCAGCAAGTCGGCCGGGCGCCTCGCTCCCAGCACACGCCAGCCTTGCTCCATCCGGCCATTGCCGCCCCGACGCGGCGCACTACTTTCTACCGGCCATGATTCCGCTCTCCGTCCTCGATCTCTCCGTCGTCACGTCCGGCACAAAGCCGGCGGCGGCGCTGCGCAACAGCATCGACCTTGCGCGCCATGTCGATGGGCTCGGCTATGTCCGCTATTGGCTCGCCGAGCACCACAACCTCGCTTCCGTCGCGAGCCCGGCGCCTGATGTCATGATCGGGCAGATCGCGGCGGTGACGAAGCACATCCGTGTCGGCTCCGGCGGCGTGATGCTGCCCAACCATGCGCCGCTGGTAGTGGCCGAACGCTTCAAGATGCTGGAGGCGCTGTTTCCCGGCCGGATCGATCTCGGCCTCGGCCGCGCGCCCGGCACCGACGGTGCCACGGCGTACGCGCTCAGGAGCCGGCTCGATCGCCGCGAGGGCGACGATTTCCTCGAGCGGCTGCATGAACTGATCCTGTGGGAGACCCGCGAATTCCCCTCGGGCCATCCCTACAACAACGTGGTCGCAATGCCCGACGACACGGCGCTGCCGCCGATCTGGCTGCTCGGCTCCAGCGACTATTCGTCGGAACTGGCAGCCCAGGTCGGCATGGGCTTCGCCTTCGCGCATCATTTTGCGAGCCATGATGCGATCGACGCCATGGTACATTATCGCAACCGTTTCCAGCCGTCCGCCTGGCGCGCGACGCCGCAGGCGATTCTCGCGGTGGCAGTCGTCACGGCGGATACGGACGAGGAGGCGGAAAGGCTCGCCTCGTCCTTCGATCTTAATCGCCTGCGCCGCGACCGCGGCCAATATCTGCCGCTGCCGAGCGTGGAGGAAGCGCTCGCCTATCCTTACACCGATGCCGACCGTGCCTCGATCGCCCGCAACCGTTCGCGCCTGTTCGTCGGGAGCCCAGCGACCGTGCAGCAGAAGCTGAAGCCGCTGCTCGACGCCAGCAAGCCGGACGAATTGATGGTGATCACCGCCACGTATGACCACGAGGCGCGGAAGAAGTCGTATTCGCTGCTGGCGGAGGCGTTCGGGCTTACGAAGAGCGTGGCCGCCTAACGTCGTCATTCCGGGGCGATGCGAAGCATCGAACGGAATCCAGAGGTCGTATGCGGCGCGAGATTCCGGCTTCGCGCTGGCGCGCGCGCCGGAATGACGATGGCTAATCCATCTTCTCGCTGAACGTTGCGCGGAACGGATGCCCCGGATAGACGCCGACAATGCGGAATTCACGCGAGAAGAACTTCAGCTCCTCCAACGCAAAGGCGAGTCCCTTGTCGTTGGGATGGCCGTCGACGTCGGCATAAAACTGCGTCGCGAAGAAATTGCCGTCGACCATGTAGCTTTCGAGCTTGGTCATGTTGACGCCGTTGGTGGCAAAGCCGCCCAGGGCCTTGTAGAGCGCCGCAGGCAGGTTGCGCACCCGGAATACAAAAGAGGTGACCAGCGGGCCCGATCCCTGCTCGGCCCATTTCGCCTCACGGGCCAACACCACGAAACGCGTGGTGTTGTGAGCCTCGTCCTCGATGTCCTCGGCCAGAATGTCGAGGCCGTAGATCTTTGCGGCAAGCCGCGAGGCGATCGCGGCGACGCTCTTGTCCTTGCGCTCGGAAATGTCGCGCGCGCTGCCGGCAGTGTCGGCGGCGACGATCGGCTTGATGCCGAGCTTGCGGATGATGCGCCGGCACTGGCCGAGCGCGTGCACATGGCTCTCGACGCTCTTGATGTCCGATAGCTTGGTGCCCTTCACCGCCATCAATTGATGCTGGATTGGCAGAAACCACTCGCCGATGATGAAGAGGCCGGAGGCCGGCAGCAGATGATGGATATCGGCGACGCGTCCTGCGACCGAATTCTCGATCGGGATCATGCCGAGATCGGCCTCGCCCGACGAGATCGCCGACAGCGCGTCCTCGAAGGTTGCGCACGGCATCGGCTCGGCGTTGGGAAAGGCCTCGTCGATGGCGATGTGGGAGTTGGCCCCAGGCTCGCCCTGGAATGCGATTTTCATCTTGCTCATGTCGGGCCTTGTAACAGCGGCTCAGGATTTGGAAAGGATGCTGCGGGCGGTCTCTAGGTCCGCCGCGGTGTCGACGCCGCGGGGCACGGTATCGACGATGGTGAAGTCGATGCGCATGCCGGCCTCCAGCGCCCGGAGCTGCTCCAGCTTCTCCTGCAATTCCAGCGGCGAGGGCGGCAGCGACACGAACCGCTCCAGCGCCGCGCGGCGGTAGGCGTAGAGGCCGATATGGTGGTAACGCGGTCCGTCTCCGGTGGGGGCGGTGGCGCGGGTAAAATACAGCGCGCGCATGCGCTTGCCCCCGAGTGAGGTTCCCACCGCCTTCACCACGCTGGGGGCGAGGTCCTCCTCCTGGGAATGGATTTGCGAGGCCAGCGTCGCGATATCGACCGCGGGGTCGGTGAGCGGCGGCAGCACGTCGCGAATATTGCCGGTCGAGATCGTCGGGAAATCGCCCTGGAGATTGACCACGATCTCGGCCTTGCCGTCGGGGTCGAGCGTCCGCATGGCCTCGTGGATGCGGTCCGACCCCGACGGATGCTCGGGGCGGGTCATCACGGCAACGCCGCCATGCGCGGTGACGACGTCGGCGATCTCCTGCGTGTCGGTTGCGACCGCAACCCGGCCGATGGCGGCCTCTTCCGCCCGCCGCAGCACGTGCACGATCATCGGCTGGCCGGCGATGTCCTTGAGCGGCTTGCCGGGCAGGCGGGTGGCCGCCATGCGGGCCGGGATCAGCACTAAAATGCGAGGATCGGTCATCGGGTCAAGGGCCTGGAAACGGGGCGTTTTCCGCACCGGGAAATCGGGTGGGGATGGGAGGAAAGCGGGGCTGTTTATACGGGTTGCCAGACCACGGGCAAACCGATATCTCAATGTCAAAACTCGGGGGAACGATAAGGAACATTTGATTCTCCCGAGGCACGTCCTGGCGGCCGCTTGAGGCCGCTTTATCCTTCTTGCGGTGTGGGGCCTGGCCGGAAATGGACTCTTTCGAACTCAACAAGATCCTCGGTGCCATTCTCGGCACCTGCCTCATTGTCCTGGTGACGAGCTTCACCGCCCAAGCGCTGTTCGCCGCGAAACCGCCTGAGAAGCCCGGTTTCGAGATTGCCGTGAAGGAAGAGGCTGGCGGCAAGGAAGGCGGCGCGGCTGCGGCTGCGCCCTCCGAGCCGATCGAGAAGCTCCTTCAAACGGCCTCTGTCGAAAAGGGCGCGGCTGCCGCCAAGAAGTGCCAGGCCTGCCACACCTTCGAGAAGGGTGGTCCTAATCGCGTGGGTCCGAACCTCTTCGGCATCGTCGGCGATCATCGGGGCGAAGGCCGCGGCGGATTCAATTTCTCGGCTGCGATGAAGGCCAAGGGCGGCACCTGGACGATCGATGAGCTGAACAAGTTCATTGCCAATCCCAAGGGCGATATTCCCGGCACGGCGATGGGCTTTGCAGGTATTCCCAAGGACTCAGAGCGCGCCGACGTGATCGCCTATCTGAACAGCCTGTCGGATAACCCGCAGCCGCTGCCGACCGCATCGAAGTAAGATCGCCAAAAGATTATGCTGACCTGCGGCCAGGCTCGAAAAGCCTGGCCGTTTCCTTATCTACCGCTTGGCCGCCTCGCAGCGTTGTTATCGAGGCGTTTCGCCGCAGCGAACGGTCCGCTCCGACTTCCAAGATGAGGAAAAAGCAACACAATCGGTCGAAACCTTGCCGTATATTGGGGCCTTAAAGGGGTAACCTCCTTCCATACAGGGACGTTCATTTGGCCATTACCCGACGCGACCTTCTGCTAGCTGGCGCCGCGACTGCTGCGCTCCCCACCCTCGGTTCCCGTGCTCCGATCATTGGGGCCGCCCGGGCGCAATCAGCAGCCGAGCTTCCTTGGCGCCACGGACTGTCCCTGTTTGGCGACATCAAGTATCCGGCAGATTTCAAGCGCTTCGACTACGTCAATCCGGACGCGCCAAAGGGCGGCGTCGCGCGCATGATCTCGATCGGCACCTACGACAATTTCAACCTCGCAGTTGCCGGCATTAAGGGTGCGATCGCGCCGGCGGTGGCCATGATCTACGAAACGCTGATGACCCGGGCGCAGGACGAGGTGGCGACCGAGTACGGCGAACTTGCCGAAGCGGCCCAACATCCGGACGATTTTTCCTGGGTGATCTATCGCCTCCGCAAGGAAGCCCGTTGGCATGACGGCAAGCCAGTGACGCCGGAGGACGTCATCTTCTCGCTGGAGACGTTCAAACAGCAAAGTCCGCAATATGCGTCCTACTATCGCCACGTGGTGAAGGCCGAAAAGGTCGGCGAGCGCGACGTCAAATTCTCCTTCGATGGGCCGGGCAACCGAGAATTGCCGACCATCGTCGGCGAGCTGATTGTGCTGCCGAAACATTGGTGGGAAGGCGCCGACGCGCAAGGCAAGAAGCGCGACGTCGGCGCGACGACGCTGGAGATCCCGCTGGGGTCCGGACCGTATCGGATCAAGGAATTCGTGGCGGGACGCTCGATCAAGCTCGAACGGGTGAAGGATCATTGGGGCGCCAATCTGCCGAGCCAGATCGGCCAGAACAATTTCGACGAGTTGCGCTTCGAGTTCTTCCGCGACAACATCGTTGCGCTGGAAGCCTTCAAGGCCGATCAGGCCGACTGGATCGCGGAGAATTCCGCCAAGCAATGGGCAACCGCCTACGATTTTCCGGCGGTCACCGAGAAGCGGGTGGTCAAGGAGGAATTTCCGATCAACGACTCCGGTCGCATGCAGGCCTTCGTGGTCAATACACGGCGCGACCAGTTTAAGGACCCGCGGGTGCGGCGGGCTTTCAACTACGCCTACGACTTTGAGGAGATGAACAAGCAGCTGTTCTTCGGTCAGTACAAGCGGATCAACAGCTACTTCGAGGGGACGGAGCTTGCCGCAACCGGCCTGCCTCAGGGTGAGGAATTGCAGATCCTCGAGACCGTGAAGGACAAGGTGCCGCCGGAAGTCTTCACCACGCCATATCAGAATCCGGTCGGCGGCACTCCGGAAGCGGTGCGCGCCAACTTACGCGAAGCGGCAAAGCTGCTGAAAGAGGCGGGCTTCGAGGTGCGCGACCACAAGCTGGTCGACGCCTCGGGCAAGGTTCTGACGGTCGAGATCCTGGTACAGGATCCCTCGTCCGAGCGTATCGCGCTGTTCTACAAGCCGTCGCTGGAGCGGATCGGCGTCAATACGTCAGTCCGCACGGTCGACGACGCGCAGTACCAAAACCGGCTGCGCAGCTTCGATTTCGACATGATCATCGATCAGTGGGGCCAGTCGCTCTCGCCCGGCAATGAGCAGCGCGAGTTCTGGGGATCACAGGCGGCCGAGGTGCCCGGGGCGCGCAACACCATCGGCATCAAGAACCCGGCCGTAGATGCATTGATCGAGAAAGTGATCTTCGCCAAGGACCGCGCCGGTCTCGTCGCCGCAACGCGCGCGCTCGATCGCGTGCTGTTGTGGAATTTCTATGTCGTGCCCCAGTTCACCTATCCGTTCTCGCGCTACGCCCGGTGGGACCGCTTCAGCCATGCCGAGCCGCTACCGAAATATGGCAGGTCGGGCCTGCCGACGCTGTGGTGGTATGACGCCGAGAAGGCCGCCCGAATCGGAAAACGCTCTTGAGGAAGCTTTCGCGCATGGCGCAGCTTTCACGCCGGCATGTGCTCGCCTTAGGTGCTGGCGGCGCCTTGAGTGCATCGCTGGGCCCGTCCTTGCTGCTTCGCGCGGCGGCATCGGAGATGCCGGCCGAGATGCACGGCATCTCGGCGTTCGGTGATCTCAAATATCCGGCCGACTTTCACCATTTCGACTACGTCAATGTCGATGCACCGAAGGGCGGCACGTTCTCGCTGATCCCGGCCGTACGCGCTTACAACCAATCCTATTTCACGTTCAGCTCGCTCAACGCCTTCATCCTCAAGGGCGAGGGCGCGCAAGGTATGGACCTGACCTTCGTTTCGCTGATGGCGCATGCCGGCGACGAGCCCGATGCGATGTACGGCTATGCCGCCAAATCGGTGCAGATCTCGCCCGACATGCTTAGCTACCGCTATACGATCCGGCCCGAGGCGCGGTTCCACGACGGTTCGAAGCTGACCGCGCATGACGTCGCTTTCTCCATCAATACGCTGAAGGAGAAGGGCCATCCGCTGATCCAGTTGCAGATGCGCGACGTCAAAGGCGCCGAAGCACTCGATGACGCCACGGTGGTGGTGAAGTTCGCCGAGAAGCGCGCGCGCGACGTGCCGCTTTATGCGGCGGGCCTGCCGATCTTCTCGAAGACCTATTACGCGACGCGGCCGTTCGACGAATCGTCGACCGACGTTCCGCTGGGGTCTGGCCCTTACAAGGTCGGGAAATTCGAGATCAACCGCTACATCGAGTTCGAACGGGTGAAGGATTGGTGGGCGGCCGATCTTCCCGTTTGCCGCGGCTGCAACAATTTCGACATCGTGCGCTACGAGTTCTACCGCGATCGGGACGTTGCATTCGAGGGCTTTACCGGCAAGAACTACCTCTACCGCGAGGAATTCACCTCGCGTATCTGGGCGACGCGCTACGATTTTCCGGCCGTCAAGGACGGCCGCGTCAAGCGCGAACAAGTGCCGGACCGCACGCCGTCGGGTGGCCAGGGCTGGTTCATCAACACCCGCCGCGACAAGTTCAAGGACGTGAAAGTCCGCGACGCCATGAATTGCGCGTTCGACTTCGAGTGGACCAACAAGACCATCATGTACGGCGCCTATGCGCGCACAATCTCGCCGTTCCAGAACTCGGACCTCGTCGCGCAAGGCTTGCCTTCGCCCGAGGAGTTGAAACTGCTCGAGCCCTATCGCGGCCAGGTCCCCGATGAGGTGTTCGGCGAGCCCTACGTGCCGCCGGTGACGGACGGCTCAGGCCAGGACCGCACGCTGTTGCGCAAGGCGCAGCAGTTGCTCCAGGAGGCAAAGCTTCCGGTCAAGGACGGCAAGCGTCTGCTGCCGAACGGCGATGTTTTCACCGTCGAGTTCCTGATCGACGAGCCCTCCTTCCAGCCGCATCACGCATCCTTCATCAAGAACCTGAACACGCTGGGGATCGAGGCCAGTCTTCGGGTTGTCGATGCGGTCCAGCATCGCGCGCGCGTCGAAGCGTTCGATTTCGACATCGCAATCGAACGCATCAGCATGACGCCGACGCCCGGTGACAGCCTCCGCACTTATTTTACCACACAGGCGGCGACGACGAAGGGATCGTACAATCTGGCAGGCGTCGCCAGTCCCGCGATCGACGCGCTGGTGGAGAAAGCGATGGCGGCCAATACGCGCGATGAGTTGACGGTCGCCTGCCGCGCGATCGATCGCGTCTTTCGCGCCGGGCGCTATTGGGTGCCGCAATGGAACAATACCAGCCACCGGCTGGCCTATTGGGACATGTTCGATCACCCAAACAAGTTGCCGCGCTACCAGCTCAGCGACTATTCCAGCGACGTCGGCGAACGGACTCTGTGGTGGTTCGACGCCGCCAAGGCCGCCAAGCTCGATCAGGCGAAGTAGCTCATGAGCGCCTATATCGCCCGCCGCATTCTCCTGATGATACCGACGCTGCTCGGGATCCTCTTCATCTCCTTCGTCGTGGTGCAATTCGCGCCGGGCGGCCCGGTGGAGCGCGTCATTGCGCAGCTCTCCGGCGCCGACACCGGCGGCAGCTCGCGCATCTCGGGCGGCGGCGACTTCGCGCAGCGTGCGCCGGGACAACTCGGCGCCGGCGCCGACGCCGTAAACTCGAAATACCGCGGCGCGCAGGGGCTCGATCCCGAGTTCATCAAGAAGCTGGAGCAGCAGTTCGGCTTCGACAAGCCGGCGCCCGAGCGCTTCCTGATGATGGTCTGGAATTTCGCGCGGTTCGATTTCGGTACCAGCTATTTCCGCACCGTCAGCGTCATTCAGCTCATCAAGGAGAAACTGCCGGTCTCGATCTCGCTCGGCATCTGGCTGACGCTGATAACTTACCTGATCTCCATACCGCTCGGCATTCGCAAGGCGGTCAAGGACGGTGCACGTTTCGACACCTGGACCTCGGCAGTGATCGTGCTCGGCTACGCGATCCCCGGCTTCCTGTTCGCGATCCTCCTGATCATCCTGTTTGCCGGCGGCTCGTTCTTCAACTGGTTCCCGCTGCGCGGGCTGACATCGGACGGCTGGTCGCAATTCCCCTGGTACTGGAAGATCCTCGATTATTTCTGGCACCTGACCTTGCCGCTGATCTCGATGGCGCTCGGTGCATTTGCGACCATGACGTTTCTCACCAAGAACTCGTTCCTGGACGAGATCCGCAAGCAATACGTCATGACTGCGCGGGCAAAGGGCTGCAGCGAGCGCCAGGTGCTCTACGGCCACATCTTCCGCAACGCCATGCTGATCGTGATCGCGGGTTTCCCCGGCGCCTTCATCAGCGCCTTCTTCTCCGGCTCGCTCCTGATCGAGACCATCTTCTCGCTGGACGGG
The DNA here is from genome assembly GCF_054185165.1 of Bradyrhizobium sp. UFLA05-109. Classification (NCBI taxonomy): domain Bacteria; kingdom Pseudomonadati; phylum Pseudomonadota; class Alphaproteobacteria; order Hyphomicrobiales; family Nitrobacteraceae; genus Bradyrhizobium; species Bradyrhizobium sp. UFLA05-109. The sequence goes on from NZ_JBBIAR010000014.1 coordinate 109,072, forward strand.
CTCGGGCTGCTCGGTTTCGAAAGTGTTCTCAACCGTGACTATCCCGTCGTGTTCGGCACGCTCTACATCTTTTCGCTGATGGGTCTCGTGGTCAACCTGATCTCCGATCTGACCTATATGTGGATCGATCCCCGGATCGATTTCGAGGCGCGGGAGGTCTGATGACGGTCACCGCGCCCACCCCGATCGAGACCAAGACCCAAGTGCCGCTGGGCGAGGCGGTGCCGCCTACGCGCAAGGCGTTCGAGCCATCGCCGCTCAACCGGCGGCGCTGGCAGAACTTCAAGGCGAACAGGCGCGGCTACTGGTCGTTCTGGATATTCATGGTCCTGTTCGTGGTCTCCCTGTTCGCCGAACTGATCGCCAACGACCGTCCCTTCGTGATCAAGTTCGATGGTCGTCTCTACTGGCCCGCCTTCGTCACCTATTCGGAGACCACCTTCGGCGGTGACTTCGAGACTGCGGCCGACTATCGCGATCCCTATTTGCAGAAGCTGATCAAGGACAAGGGGGGCCTGATCGTCTGGCCGCTCATCCGCTATTCCTACGACACCCACAATCTCGATTTGCCGACGCCCGCGCCGTCGCCGCCGACCTGGATGCTGACGGAGGCGCAATGCAAGCCGGTGGTGGAGAAAAAGGGCCTGAAGAGCTGCCGCGATCTCGAATACAACTGGCTCGGCACCGATGACCAGGGCCGTGACGTGGTCGCGCGGCTGATCTACGGCTTCCGCATCTCGGTGCTGTTCGGCCTGACACTGACCATCGTTTCGTCCGTCATCGGCATCATCGCCGGCGGCGTGCAGGGCTATTTCGGCGGCTGGATCGATCTGTTGTTCCAGCGCTTCATCGAGATCTGGAACGCGATACCGTATCTCTATCTGCTGCTCATCATATCGGCCGTGCTGCCGCCGGGTTTCTTCATCCTGCTCGGCATCATGGTGCTGTTCCACTGGGTGGCGCTGGTCGGCCTCGTGCGCGCGGAATTCTTGCGAGGGCGCAATTTCGAATACATCCAGGCTGCGCGGGCGCTCGGCGTCTCCAACGCCGTGATCATGTTCCGGCACCTGTTGCCGAACGCAATGGTGGCGACGATGACGTTCCTGCCGTTCATCGTCTCCTCGTCGGTGATGACGCTCACGGCCCTCGACTTCCTGGGCTTCGGGCTGCCGCCCGGCTCGCCGTCGCTCGGCGAGATGTTGTCGCAGGCCAAGGCCAACGTACAGGCGCCGTGGCTCGGTTTCTCCGGCTTCTTTGCCGTCGCGATCATGCTGTCGCTCCTGATCTTCACCGGCGAAGCGGTGCGCGACGCCTTCGATCCGCGCAAGACGTTCAGGTAAGCGATGGACGCGATCAACCAGCCCCTGCTTAGCGTGCGCGATCTCTCGGTAGCCTTCCACCAGGGCGCAGGCACGACGCTCGCCGTCGACAAGGTGTCGTTCCAGATCAAGCGCGGCGAATGCGTGGCGCTGGTCGGTGAATCCGGCTCCGGCAAGTCGGTCAGCGCGCTCTCGGTCATGAAGCTCCTGCCTTATCCGAACGCCTCGCACCCCTCGGGAAGCATTCGCTTCAAGGGGCGTGAAATCCTGAGCCTCTCGGAACAGGAGATGCGCGGGATCCGCGGCAGCGACATCTCCATCATCTTCCAGGAGCCGATGACCTCGCTCAATCCGCTGCACACGATCGAGGCGCAGATCGGCGAGATCATCCAGCTCCACAATCCGACCAGCAACGCGCTGGCGCGCAAGCGGACGCTGGAGTTGCTCACGCAGGTCGGCATCCCCGATCCCGAGACGCGGCTCGCGAGCTATCCGCATCAGCTCTCCGGCGGCCAGCGCCAGCGCGTGATGATCGCGATGGCGCTCGCCAACGAGCCCGACCTGTTGATTGCGGACGAGCCGACCACGGCGCTCGACGTCACGGTGCAGGCGCAGATCCTGGCGCTGCTGGCCGAGATCCGCTCGCGCCTCGGCATGAGCCTGCTCTTCATCACCCATGATCTTGGCATCGTGCGCCGCATCGCCGACACCGTCTGCGTGATGAACGGCGGCAAGATCGTCGAGCAGGGCCCGGTCGAGCAGGTCTTCAACAGCCCCAAGCATCCCTATACGCGCGACCTGCTCGCGGCCGAGCCGAAGCCCGATCCGGCGCCGCCGCAGCCGAACGCGCCGCTCGTAATGTCGGCGGATGCGCTGAAGGTCTGGTTTCCGATCAAGCGCGGCTTCCTGCGCAAGACTGTCGGCCACATCAAGGCGGTCGACGGCGTCAGTGTCGCGGTGCGCAAGGGCGAGACGCTCGGCGTCGTCGGCGAGTCCGGTTCCGGCAAGACCACGCTCGGGCTCGCGCTGTTGCGGCTGATCTCGTCGAACGGCCGTATCGTGTTCCTGGGAAAAGACATCCAGGGACTGCGCTTCAAGGAGATGCGCCCGTTCCGCCGCGACATGCAGGTCGTGTTCCAGGATCCGTTCGGCTCGCTCAGCCCGCGCATGTCGATCGCCGATATCGTCGGCGAAGGGCTCTCGGTGCATCAGCCGAAGCTGTCGCGCGAAGACCGCGAGGCGCGCGTCATCAAGGCGCTCGAGGATGTCGGTCTCAATCCGGAGACGCGTTTCCGCTATCCCCACGAATTCTCCGGCGGTCAGCGCCAGCGCATCAGCATCGCGCGCGCGATCGTGCTCGAGCCGGATTTCGTCGTGCTGGACGAACCGACCAGCGCGCTCGACATGCTGTTCCAAGCGCAGATGGTCGACCTCCTGCGCGAATTGCAGCGCAAGCGCAATCTCACCTACATGTTCATCTCGCACGATTTGCGCGTCGTGGCCTCGCTCGCCAGCCATCTGATCGTGATGCGCGGCGGCAAGGTGGTCGAGGAAGGGCAGGCGGCGGAGCTGTTCAAGAACCCGAAGACCGATTACACGCGCGCGCTGTTCGCGGCGGCGTTCCGGCTGGAGACGGCGGGCGACGGGTCGGTGGCGACGTAGTCTTGGTCATTCCGGGGCGATGCGAAGGTCGAACCCGGATCTCGAGATTCCCCAATGCGCAATTGCGCATTGGGGTTCACGCTTCGCGTGCCCTGGAATGACGATCAGAGGTCAGAGCCGCTTGATCGCGACGATCTCGCTGCCGGCCAGCTTGATACGCGCGATCGCCGGGTCGATCGGCTCAATCACCGTCGCCATGTGATGTGCATTGGCGTGGACCATGGTGCTGCCATCGCGCACGATCGCGACATGGCCCTTCCAGAAGATCAGGTCGCCGCGTTGGAGCTTGGCCCTCTCATGCGGTTCCAAGGCTCGCCCGAGACCGGCCAGTTGCATGTCACTGTCGCGCGGGCAGCCGATGCCAGCGGCGGTGAGTGAAACCTGGACCAGCCCGGAGCAATCGATGCCGAGTGAGCTCTTGCCGCCCCAGAGATAGGGCGTGCCGACGAAGCGCTCGGCCACGCTGACGAAATCCGCCTCGCGATGGTCGAGAGCGACGACGTGCGTCCTCGGCAGATAGTGTCCCTCGCGGGTGATCGCGAAGGGACCGTCGTCGCGTGTCACGACAACCTTCGATCCCATCACGAGCGCGTCGGATGGCGGCAGCTTGATCGATGGGCCTGGAAAAGCAAAGGTCCGGAGGGCGCCGACCTTGTGCGTCGGCGCAGCCGCGGGCTTGGCGAGGGCCGCATCGGGAAGCCAGCCAACATAGCCGTCGCTCACGAGCTGACCCCAGGCCCAGCCTTCGCCGTTGCGTTCGTAGACCGTGACGCGCTCGCCGCGCAGCGCCTCCGTCATCAGCATCGCGCTCCACGACGGCTGTTCGCGCAGCGGCGCGATCGCCTCGACCACCTCGAACTCTTCGCCCTCGACGAAGCGCTCGGCCTGCACCTTGCCTTCGAGGTATTTCGCGGCGATGTCGCCGCGCGCCGGCGTCAGCCGCGGATCATGCATAGCGTTCGCTCAGGAGTGTGTAGAGTGCGCGCGCGGCCTGGCATTCGCCGCCCTCGGGGCGCGCGGGTTTTGCCGATGGCGTCCAGGCATAGATGTCGACGTGCAGCCAGCTCTTCGCCTGTTCGACGAAACGCTGCAGGAACAGCGCGCAGGTGATCGAGCCGGCGAAGGCTCCGGATGGTGCGTTGGTGATGTTGGCCGTCTTGGAGTCCAACCAGGAATCGTAAGCCGGCCATAGCGGCATGCGCCACAACGGATCGTTCTCCCTGACGGCGCAGCGCGCGACGTCGGCGGCAAGCGTCTCATCATTGGTGTAAAAGGGCGGTAAATCCGGCCCCAGGGCGACGCGCGCGGCGCCGGTCAGCGTGCCCAGATCGATCAGCAGATCGGGCTTCTCCTCGTCCGCCAGCGCCAGCGCGTCGGCCAGCACCAGCCGGCCCTCCGCGTCGGTGTTGCCGATCTCGACCGTGATCCCCTTGCGCGAGGGAAAGATGTCGAGCGGCCGGAAGGCGTTGCCGGCGATCGCGTTCTCCACGGCGGGGATCAGCACGCGCAGCCGCACCTTGAGCTTGGCATCCATCACCATGCGCGCGAGTGCCAGTACGTTGGCCGCACCGCCCATGTCCTTCTTCATGATGAGCATGCCGCTCGACGGCTTGATGTCGAGCCCGCCGGTGTCGAAGCAGACGCCCTTGCCGACCAGCGTGACCTTGGGGTGCGCAGGGTTGCCCCAGGTGATGTCGATCAGGCGCGGCGCGCGGGTCGAAGCCATGCCGACGGCATGGATTAGCGGAAAATTCTGCGCCTTCAATTCGTCGCCGACGATGCAGCCAAAGCTCGCGCCGAATTCGGCGGCGAGCGCCTGCGCGGCCGCAGCGAGCTCCTCCGGCCCCATGTCGTTGGCAGGCGTGTTGACGAGGTCGCGCGCCAGACACGCCGCATCGGCAATCCGCGCAACTTCGGCGACGTCGATGCCATCGGGCGGCACCAGTCTGACCTCGGGAGCATCCGTCTTGCGGTAGCGGGCAAAGCGATAGCTGCCGAGCGCAAAGGCGAGGGCGGCGAGGCGGGCATCATGCGGTGCGTTGGCGAAGCGATAGGTCCCCGGCGGCAGCAGCCCCGGCAGGCTGCCTGGCCGGAACAGGTCGCGCGATCGCGCGCTGTCGTCCTCGAGCCCGAACAGCACCCGGGAGATTGCGCCGTCCGGCGCCGGCAAAGCGAGATATGCGCCCGGCTTTGCGGCAAAGCCGTTGGCCGTTGCGAACTGGCGTTGCGGCGGCGCAAGCGTCTCGGCGACCTGATCCCAGCTCGATTTTGTCACGAAGGTGATGGGAATGGCGGCAGACGACGTCTCGAATACGGAAGGCATTGGCGGGTCCGGCCCAAGATGGTTCAGATGATGACAGGAGACTTCGCAGAGTTTCGCGGCACCTGCAATCGCTTCGTCGCCACCCGGCGCGCCCGCGAGCCGCTACTCGGTCCGCCGTCGTCATGCTAGGTTCCGGTAAAACTCGCCCGCGGCGTCAGTGCCCGTGGGACATGACGTGCCGGGAGGGAACGCAATGGAATTTCTGTGGAGCGTGGTCGCGTTTTTCGGCCAGGCCATCGAGGCGGTCTTCAACTATGTCGAGCATCATCACTGGATCTTCGCGTTCATCGCCGGCGGCTACGTTTTCTATCTCCACGACCGCGCGGTCCACGCGCGCTTCGACGCGCTCGACAAGCGTATCGATGAGGTCAGGAAGCGGCTGGCCATGGAATATTGAGCCGCGGCTCGCGATGCCACTGGCGACCTGATTGCGCAGCTCGCGCGAAGAGCTGACACCAAATTTGGGGGGGACCTCGACCGGGCCGGCCGGCGCGCCAACCCGTGCTGCGGGCGGCGTTAACCGGCTGTTAGGGTTAACAGTCTATTGCTGGCGCGTTCGGCTCGATCAATCGGCTCGAGAGTCAAAGCGTCATGCGTCAGCGGTCTTGTGTTGCCCGGCTTCTTGCGTCCAGCTCGCTGGTAGCGGTCTTGGCCGCAAGCCTGGGCGGCTGCCAGACCATGGCCGACATCACGGGCTCGGTGACGCCGCGCGCGGATGCCGCAGCGCCCGCGGACCCCGCCCGCGCCGCCGACGTCTATGGCGAGCGGTACCGCGCCAACCCCAAGGATCCCGACGCGGCGCTCGCCTATGGCCAGGCGCTGCGCGCCAACGGCCAGCGGGCCCAGGCCGCCGCGGTGCTGGAGCAGGCAACCATCGCCCATCCCGGCAACAAGCCGCTTCTGGCGCTCTATGGCCGTGCACTCGCCGACAACGGCAATTTCCAGCAGGCCTTCGACGTGCTGTCGAAGGCGCACTCGCCCGACAACCCGGACTGGCGCCTGCTCTCCGTGCAGGGCACCTGTCTCGACCAGATGGGCAAGCACGAGGAAGCGCGCCGCTACTATGTCAGCGCGCTGAAGATCACGCCCGGCGATCCCGGCGTCCTGTCCAATCTCGGCCTTTCCTACATGCTGACGAAGGAGCTGCCGCGGGCGGAAGAGGCGCTCAGGCAGGCCTATGCCTCGCCACGCGCCAATGCGCGGGTGCGGCAGAATCTCGCGCTGGTGGTCGGTTTGCAGGGACGCTTCGCGGAGGCCGAGACGATCGTCAAGGCCGATCTGCCGCCGGACGAAGCCGCCGCCAACGTCGCCTACCTCAAGGAAATGCTGAACCGCAACGACGCGCCGCGCAACGCGGCAAAGCGCATGCCGGTCGCTTCCCTCAGCCAATCCGAATAGCCGGCCAAAAGCTGGACGAGCCTTGTTGAATCTTTGCGAGCCGAGGCGCACTCGGCTCGCGCTTGATTTCACCGTGTTCTAGGCTTGTTCGACGGCGCGGGCCGGTACGCGGCCCGCCGCGAGCCGTCAATGCAGCTCGGAGACCTTGATGCCGGTCGGTCCGAGAATGACGACGAACAGCACCGGCAGGAAGAACAGGATCATCGGCACGGTCAGCTTCGGCGGCAGCGCGGCGGCCTTCTTCTCGGCCTCGTTCATGCGCATGTCGCGGTTTTCCTGCGCCATCACGCGCAAGGAATGTCCGAGCGGGGTGCCGTAGCGCTCCGCCTGCTGGAGCGCGAGACAGACCGATTTGACGCCTTCGAGGCCGGTGCGCCGCGCCAGGTTCTCATAGGCCACCTTGCGGTCCTGCAAGTAGGACAGCTCGGCCGTGGTCAGCGTGAATTCCTCCGACAGCGCGATCGACTGGCCGACGATCTCGGTCGCGACCTTCCGGAACGCCATCTCGACCGACATGCCGGATTCGATGCAGATCAGCAGCAGGTCGAGCGCGTCGGGGAAGGCGCGCTTGATCGAAAGCTGGCGCTTGGAGATCGCGTTCTTCAGGAACAGCATCGGCGCCTGGAGGCCGAGATAGGCGGCGCCGACGCAGATGCCGATCTTGATCGGCAGCGACTTCTCCATATGCGCGATCACGAAGACGTAGAGCATGGAGCCGACGAACAGCACGAGCGGCGTCACCATGCGGGCGAACAGGAAGGTGATGTAGGGCGCCTGGCCACGATAGCCCGCCATCACGAGCTTCTCGCGCGCGGCTTCCTGCGCCAGCCATTTGGTGAGGTTGAAGTCCTCGACCACCCTGGAGACGAGCTGCTTCGGCGTCTGGCGCAGCGAAACCTTCTCAGTCTTGGTGAGCCGGTCGCGCTCGCGCTGCCGGATGCGCTCGCGCTCGCTTGCCACCGCCTTCATGCGCTTGGCAAGGCCTTCGCCTGCGAACAGTGGCATCACAAGCGTGTAGACGGTGGCGCTGGCGGCGATTGCCGCCAGCAGCATCGTCATGAAGTGAACGTCGTGTAGTTTCGTGACGAGGAGATCGACCATACGCACACCGTCAGAAGTCGAAGTTGATCATTTTCTTCATCACCAGAATGCCAATCGACATCCAGACGACGCAGCCGACCAGCATGAGCTGGCCGGTGGGGTGGGTCCACAGCAGCGAGATGTATTGCGGGGTCGTGAGATAGACCAGGAACATCACGATCGGCGGCAGCGAGCCAATGATGCCGGCCGAGGCCTTGGCCTCCATCGACATCGCTTGGATCTTTTCCTTCATCTTCTTGCGGTCGCGCAGCACCTTCGAGAGGTTGCCCAGCGCCTCGGAGAGGTTACCGCCGGACTTCTGCTGGATCGAGACGACGATGCCGAAGAAGTTCGCCTCCGGCAGCGGCATGCGCTCATAGAGACGCGAGCAGGCCTCACCCAGCGGCATGCCGATGGCCTGGGTCTCGATGATCGCCAAAAATTCGCTGCGCAGCGGCTCCGGCGAGTCGGCGGCGACGACCTTGATCGATTCGAACAGCGGCAGGCCGGCCTTGATGCCGCGGACGATGACGTCGACCGCGTCCGGAAGCGCTGCCAGGAACTTGTTCTCGCGGCGCTTCTTCAGGAAGCTCAGCAGCCAGCGCGGCAGGCCGAGGCCGCCGGCGAAGGCAAGGCCTGCAGCCCCCAGCAATCCGCCGCCGACGAACATGGCGACGAAGAAGAACGCGCCGCCGAGCGCGGCGGAGACGATCCAGAATTTCTGCGGCGTCCAGTCGAGCCCGGCCTGCGACAGCCGCACGCTGAGCGGAACGCTCTTTTCCTTGAGGCGGCGCTGCTCGAGATCCTTGAGCGTGCTCTCGACCTGCTCGCGGCGCGAGCGCTGGCTTTTCTCGGCCTGCCGTGCCGCGACCGGCTCGGCGCGCGCGACCGAGGCGCGCCGGCTCTCCGCCTTTCGCTCGCCGGACAGCAGCGGATAGAGGAAAACCCAGGCGATGCCGCCGACGGCGGCGGTGGCGAGAAAGGAGAGAGCGAGAACCTGCATCTTCATGGTGCGTTACCGCTCAAGTCTTCGCTTCCGCCGCATCGAGCGCGGCGGCAAGGCGCTTCTCCTCGCCGTAGTAGCGGGCGCGCTCCCAGAAGCGGGGGCGGCCGATTCCGGTCGAGCGATGCCGTCCGATGATCTTGCCGTTGGCGTCCTCACCCACGAGATCATAGAGGAAGACGTCCTGGGTGATGATGGTGTCGCCTTCCATGCCCATCACCTCGGTGATGTGGGTGATGCGGCGCGAACCGTCGCGCAGGCGGGCGGCCTGGATGATGACGTCGATGGAGGCGCAGATCATCTCGCGGATGGTGCGCGAGGGCAGGGAGAAGCCGCCCATCGTGATCATGGATTCGCAGCGCGACAGCGCCTCGCGCGGATTGTTGGCGTGCAGCGTGCCCATCGAGCCGTCATGGCCGGTGTTCATGGCCTGCAACAGGTCGAAGGCTTCTGGTCCGCGGACCTCGCCGACGATGATGCGTTCGGGGCGCATACGCAGGCAGTTGCGCACCAATTCGCGCATCGTGACCTGGCCTTCACCCTCGATGTTGGGCGGGCGGGTTTCCAGCCGCACCACGTGAGGCTGCTGGAGCTGCAATTCCGCCGCGTCCTCGCAGGTGATGACGCGCTCGTCGTGCTCGATGTAGTTGGTCATGCAGTTGAGCAGCGTCGTCTTGCCCGAGCCGGTACCGCCGGAGATCAGCACGTTGCAGCGGCAGCGGCCGATGATCTGGAGGATCTCGGCGCCCTCGGGGGTGATGGCGCCGAACTTGACGAGCTGATCCAGCGTCAGCTTGTCCTTCTTGAACTTTCGGATGGTCAGTGCGGGACCGTCGATCGACAACGGCGGTACGATGGCGTTGACGCGGGAGCCGTCGGCAAGACGGGCGTCGCAGATCGGCGAGGATTCGTCGACGCGCCGGCCGACCTGGCTGACGATGCGCTGGCAGATGTTGAGGAGCTGCTGGTTGTCGCGGAAGCGGATGCCGGTGCGCTGGATCTTGCCGCCGACTTCGATGAACACGGTGTTGGCACCGTTGACCATGATGTCGGCGATGTCATCGCGCGACAGCAGCGGCTCGAGCGGGCCATAGCCGAGCACGTCGTTGCAGATGTCGTCGAGCAGCTCCTCCTGCTCGGCGATCGACATCACGATGTTCTTGATCGCGATGATCTCGTTGACGATGTCGCGGATTTCCTCGCGTGCGGACTCGGAGTCGAGCTTGGCGAGCTGGGCGAGGTCGATCGCCTCGATGAGGGCGCCGAAGATCGTTGCCTTGACCTCGTAGTAATTGTCCGAGCGGCGGCTCTCCATCGGCGGAGGCGGCGGAGCCTTGATCGGCGCCAGCGGCGGCGAGGCGATGGCCGGGGGCGGCGGCGCGCGCGAAACACTCGGCGCCGGGGCCTGGGCAGGCTCTGGCGACACGGCGCCGGGCTTGGGGGCCCGAAGATCGGTGTCTGTTCCGCTACGCTTACCGAACACTTAACAACTCCATGCGGCGGCTATTTTCCGCGCAACTTCTCAATCAGGGGTGAAAGGAACGACGACTTTTGCTTTTTGGTCTCGCTGCGGCCGGTCAGGCGCTGGGCGATCTGAAGGAACATGTCGATCGACTTATGGTTGGCCGAGATTTCCGCGATCATCTGGCCATTATTGGCCGCGGAGCCGAAGGTCTGGGGCTCGAACGGGATCGAGGCGATCGGCTGGCTCTCGATCGCCTTGGCGAACTCGGTGGCGGCGATTTCGGGCCGTTTGGGGACGCCGACCTGGTTCAGGCAGTACAGCGGCGGCCGATCGTTCGGCCGGGCCGCCTTCAAGAGGTCGAAGAGGTTCTTGGTGTTGCGCAGGTTCGCAAGGTCGGGTGCGGCCACGATCAGGATGTCGTCCGCCCCGATCAGGGCGCGCTTGGTCCAGCCCGTCCATTGGTGCGGGATGTCGAGCACGATGCATGGCATGGTCGAGCGCAGCGTGTCGAACACGGCATCAAAGGCGTCGGTGCCGAAATCATAGACCCGCTCGAGCGTGGCGGGCGCGGCCAACAGGCTCAGATGGTCGGTGCATTTCGACAGCAGACGGTCGACGAAGGCTGTGTCGACACGGTCCGGCGAGAAGACGGCGTCGGCGATGCCCTGCGGCGGATCCTGGTTGTAGTCGAGCCCGGCGGTGCCGAAGGCGAGGTCGAGATCGGCGACCACCGCGTCCATCGCAAGGTCGCGCGCGATCGCCCAGGCGACGTTGTGGCTGATGGTGGAGGCGCCGACGCCGCCCTTGGCGCCGACGACTGCAATGATGCGGCCGACCGCCTTGGCTTCCGGCGCAGAGAACAGATTGCAGATCGATCGCACCACGTCGATCGGCCCAACCGGTGCCAGCACATAGTCGCTGACGCCGCGGCGTACGAGCTCGCGATAGAGCATGACGTCGTTGATGCGGCCGATCACGACGACGCGGGTGCCGGCATCGCAGACGGTCGCGAGCTGGTCGAGCCCGCCAAGCAGGTCAGCCCGCCCGTCGCTCTCCAGGACGATCACGTTCGGTGTTGGGGCGGAGCGATAGGCCTCGGCCGCAGCCGCGATGCCGCCCATCTGGATCTTCAGATGAGCCTTGCCGAGGCGGCGGTCCTCGCCGGCCGACTGCACGGCGGCGGCGGTCTCCACGGTCTCGCAGAAGGCCTGGACCGAGACGCGCGGGGCAGGTGCAATATGCTCCTCTGCCGGCGGCGGCGCGCCTTGCGGCTGTTCTTCCTGAGTCTGGCGAGCGTAGCTGATCATTTGCCGGTGTCGCTGAGTTTGGCCTTCTCGGCCTCGGGATAGGTGATCGCCGTCGGCATGCCCTTGCGATACTTCTCGAAGGCGGCGTTACGGCGCATGGTGTAGGCCGGTGTTTCAGGCCGCGGCTGCTCGAGATCCGACGGATTGTCGATCATTGCAGCCATATTGCGCTGATAGCTGCAGCCGAAATTGTAATAGGACTTGTTCTCGAACCATCGCGGGTTCTTGATCGAGGGGCCGAGATCTTCAGGCCATAACCCGCAGGGACCCGCGACCGCGGCAATCCTGGAATAGGTCAGGCGGATCGGCGGCAGGAAGCGCTGGTCTTCGGGATGATAGCGGCGCACGATGACGCCGCGCGGCGGCACGCCGGCGGCCGCCAGCATGGCCTGGATTTCCCGCAGAGAGTCCGCGGCCGGGCGTGCATTGGGCGTATCGGTCGGCACGTCGATATGGATCGCGCCGGTGCCCTCGTGCGTCCAGGTCGACGCCAAGCCCATGACGTCGGCGCGCTGGGCTGCGGTCAGGCCGCCGCGCGCGTGACCGACGAAGACGACGATAGAGCGGTTCTGCTCTTCGATCGCGATCGGGTGGCGCTGCTTGTAATCCTCGGGAATGGAGGCGGTGACGGCGTCGTCGGTATGGGTGCAGGCGCCGAGCGCGATCGCGACGCCGACGAGCGCGCCACTGACGCGCAGGGCACTGTTGCGATTCTGGGGTGGTCTGGTGGTCATTCTCGTAGTCCCCGTTCCGCCTCAGTCGGTGATGAAGCCATAGGTGCCGCGGTAATTCCGTGCAGGATCAACCCGGCCCGGAACGCCATAGATGCGGTTGATGTTGCCGAGCAGCTCGGCCTGCGGATCAGCGGGTGCCGCAAAGCCGTCATCCGGGCGCGACAGGTCCTTCTGCGCGACGGCGCGCACGATATAGGGCGTCACCAGCACCATCAGCTCGGTCTGATTGTTGACGTAGTCGCGGCTGCGGAAGAGTGAACCGAGCACCGGGAGCTGCATCAGCCCGGGCAAGCCGCTGACGGCCTGCTTGGTCTGCTCCTGGATCAGGCCCGCCATCGCCATCGCGCCGCCGGAGGGAATTTCCAGCGTCGTGTCCGCGCGCCGGGTCTTGATCGAGGGCACCGTCAGCGAGTTGACCGAGGTCGAGGTTACGGCCTGCGACAGCGTGATCGCGTTGTCGTTGGACAGCTCCGAGACCTCGGTCATGACGTGCAGGCTGATCTTGCCCTCGGTCAGGACCACAGGCGTGAAGTTGAGCGAGATGCCGAACTTCTTGAAGCTGATCTGGGTGGTACAGACGTGTGTCGTTGGATCGCAGGCATAGCCCGCCGGAACCGGGAATTCGCCGCCTGCGATGAAGGTCGCCGACTCGCCCGAGATCGCGGTCAGGTTCGGCTCGGCGAGCGTGCGGATCACGCCCGCGGTTTCCATCGCGCGCAGCGTCGCCTGCACGGAGGGAGTCGAGCCGAACGACGTGGTCAGGCTGTTGCCGGACACCAGGTTACGGCCCAAGGCCGTGAACGGGTTGGAGTTGGTGAAGTTCACCACTGCGGTGCCGTAAGCGAGATTGGCGGAGAGGTCGATGCCGAGCTGCTTGACGATGTTGCGCGCGACTTCGGCGACCGTCACCTTCAGCATGACCTGGTCGCGGCCGCGGACCGCGATGGAGTTCACCACCTTGTCGGCGCCGCCGGCAAGGCGCGCGGCGAGGTCGTTGGCCTGCTGCGCCTCGATCGGATTTGCCGCCGTGCCGGTCAGGATGACGCTGTCGCCGAGGCCGTCGATCTGGATGTCCGAGTTGGGCGAGACCTGCTTCAGCGCGGCGCGGATGCCGTTGAGGTCGCGCTTGACCGCGATGTCATAGGCCGCGATCTGCTGACCGGCGGAATCGAAGAATACGATGTTGGTCTGGCCGACGGCGGCGCCGATGATATAGGCGCGCTGCGCCGAGCGGACCACCGCGTTGGCGATCTTGGGATCGGCCACCAGCACGTCCTTGATGTCGCGCGGCAGGTCGATCACGATCGACTTGCCGACGCCGAGCGACAGGAAGCGCGCGTTCATCTGGCCGTCGGCCGCGACCGGGGGCGCCGCGTTGCGATAGTCGGCGGCTATGACCGGGGTGAGCGCCGGATTGAGCGTCAGTGCGAGCGCGGCTGAAAACGACAGGGCCCGGACCGTGCCGGTCCGCAGCGCCGCCCGATTGCCCCTGCATTTCATATCGAAGGTCCCCGTCGTCACTTCTGTGCCGTGATCTGGCTCGGAACGCCAAAGCGAATGATCGAAACGCCCTCGCGCTTTTTCGCCGCGTCGTCGATCGTGATCTCACTCATGTTGACGTCGGCAATGCTGCGCAGCGCCAGCGACAGCGTGCCGCTCTGGCGCGCGGCGGAAAGTGCCGCGGTTTGCTGAGGACTGAGCTCGAGCGTGACGGTCTTGCCGACCACCGTGTTCTGGCCGTCCTTTTCCTTAGGCGCCTGGTCGATGGCCAGCACGCGGATATTTGCGAGGATGATCTCGGACGTGACGATGTCCTGGCCGCCGCCGCTTTGGTCCTGGTTCTTGAGGCGGCGCGTCAACAGGACGTCGACGCGATCGTTGGGCAAAATGAAGCCGCCCGCGCCGGTCTCCGGTGAGATTTCGGTGGAGACGGCGCGCATGCCGCTCGGCAGGATCGCGGCCATGAAGCCGGACCCTTCAGCCTTCACCAGCTTCTGCTCGCGGATCGGTTCGCCCTGGATGAACGGCGCGCGGGCGATCGAGCCCGTGAGCTGGGTGGTGGCGTCGGGGCGTTCGTTGCGGCGGATGAACGTGCTGCTGGCGGTCGCGGCCGGCCAGGTCTGCCACTGCATATCTTCAGGCTTGACGGTTTGACCGAGGCCGATGTCGGACTTGGCCACCAGGACGTCGACGGTTTGAAGCTGAGCGACCGGCGCGGCCGGGGACGGCGCCGGGCTGTCGGACCCGCTCGCCAGGTACGCGGCGATGCCGCCGGCACCGATAGCGACCGTCAGGACGACAATGCGTGCGGTATTCATTACGCTTCACTTTCCACAAAACGCCGCGACGCTGCCGCCGCCGTGATTGGCAGTTGACCAGCTAAACGTCAAAGCATGGTTAATGAGGCGTATCTAAATCGCCTTAACGCCGGGTTTATCCGGTGTGTTCAGCGCAGCGCGAGGTGAGCGAGATCAATCGCTTTCACCCATTCCGTCTCCGGATAGACCATCAGTGCGCTGATCGCGAGCGCGATGCCGTAGGGGATGCCCGTCTCCTTGGCGTGCAGCCGCGCGAGCCAGGCCTGTCCGGCAAGTCCGTAAGGCAACGGCCATTGCCGGAATTGAAGCAGCAGCAAGGTCAGCGCGCCGCCGAACAGCGATGCGTAGAGCAGGAAGTTCATCAGCTGGGCAAAGCCGAACCAAAGCGCCACGGAGGCTGCGACTTTCGCATCGCCGCCACCGACCCAGCCCATGGCAAAGCAGCCGAATGCGACGACCAGCATCAGGGCACCGGCGCAGACATGGGTCAGCATGTCGTAAGGCGCCATGCCGCTCGCCAAAGCAACAACGAAGAAGCCGGCGACCAGCGCCAGCGACACCCGGTTCGAGATGGTCATCGTGAACAGGTCGCTCGCGGCGGCGAAGGCGATCAGGGCCGGGAAGAGCAGAAGGCGCGCGAGGTCGAGGATCATGATCTGCTTCTTGAAGGAGCGCTGGCCGGCGCGGGATCGGAGCTCGCGGGATTTTAGCTGCCAGTGCTAAACAAACCTGAAACGGGAATGCGGCGGAGATCACCAGATGCTGGCAATCCGGGCCGTGAGCGCGACGAGTGCGAGCAACAGTGCAAGGCAGACCCAATAGGTCGGCGCCTCGCTTTGCGCGGAAGCGGCCGTCTCGAACACGGCATCGGTTCTGGTTTTACGCAAGGCCACTGGAACTCGAGTCTTTCCGGAAAGACAAAGCCCCGGACGTATCCGGGGCTTCTGTTGCAACTGGTCGTACGCTTATTTCAGCGAGCTGCTGATCGAGCCGAACTTGGAGTTCAGCGAGGTGCCGAGGTTGTTGACGACGGTGATGATCGCGAGCGCGATGCCGGCGGCGATCAGGCCGTACTCGATGGCGGTCGCGCCGGATTCATCCTTCACGAAACGCGCAATCAGATTCTTCATGAGCAAAAACTCCATGTGGGTGTGGGGTGGCCTCGTTCGGCGCAATTCTCAAGCATTGCGAGGATGAGAGCTCAGCCGTTGCGGTAGGGTTAACCTGATCACGGAAACTCGATCGTGGCGCGATGCTTTTGAGCAGAGTCAATTTCTTCTTAAGGCGCGCATTCGAAATTCGACGTACTTGCGCCCCACAGGAACAAAGTTCGCCTATGTGCGGAGCGGCTTCACGCTCCCTTAAATTTCGAAGCGTAGGCGTAAAGCCGATGCACAGATGAGAGATGAGACGCTGATGTCGAGCCTGCCCATGGACGTTGCCTTGATGCTAGGCGAGACCATCGCAAAGGTCATTCCCGTTACCGCGGCGCTCGCGGTGGTCTTCACGGTGCTCGAGCATTTCTGGGCCTGCAATCCCGGCGTGCCGTGGTGGCGCAAGCGCGAGATCGTCACCGACATCTGCTACTGGTTCTTCGTGCCGGTGTTCGCCCGCACGATGCGGATCGGGCTTCTGATCGTCGCCGCCGGCGTCGTCTTCAACATCCACGGTCCCGACGAGCTGATCGCCTTCTACGACAACGGTCACGGTCCGCTGTCGGAGCTGCCGCTATGGGCTCAGGCGGGGCTGTTCCTCGTCCTGTCGGATTTCATGCTGTACTGGCTGCACCGGCTGTTTCACGGTGGCGGCTTCTGGAAGTACCACGCGATCCACCATTCCTCGGAGGAGCTGGGCTGGATCTCGGCGGCGCGTTTCCATCCGGTGAATCTGGTGCTCGGCACGATCGGTGTCGACGTCGTGCTGCTCACCGCCGGCATCTCGCCGAACGTGATGATCTGGCTCGGGCCGTTCACCACCTTCCACTCTGCCTTCGTGCACGCCAATCTCAACTGGACGCTCGGACCGTTCAAATATGTGCTGGCGACGCCGGTGTTTCACCGCTGGCATCACACCTCGCTCGAGCAGGGCGGCAATACCAATTTTGCCGGCACTTTCCCGCTCTGGGACATCCTGTTCGGGACCTTCCGGATGCCGGCGAACGAGCTGCCGCAGGACTATGGCAAGGACGAAGCGGAGATGCCGAGCGAGATCGGCGGCCAGCTCGCCTATCCGTTCCGGCAGTAAAGGCGAGAACCGAACCCGGAGGCCGCGTTAGCGCAAAGTGTGCGACGGATTTCCAAGCGCGACGTTTTTTTTGCCCGATCGCATCAGGCTTTAACCCTCGCGTTTGCGGAACGTTCATGAATTGAGGTCAGTTTAGACGGGTCGGGCGTCGGCTCCGCCTTGTATCGCTTTTAGCCGGCCAGGTTACGTCCCGGGGTAGAGTATGCGTACAGAGTTTCTGCGCCGTCACGCGCGTGTTTGTGTCCTGGTTGCGGCCGCCGTCCTGGCATCGCCGGCAGCCGGTCTTGCCGAATCCTCAAGCGACGCCATCGCGGTCAATGTCGACCAGGCCAAGCTGGTGAAGCTGCCTGGAAAGGTCGCGACCATTGTGGTCGGTAATCCCCTGATCGCTGACGTCACGCTCCAGCCGGGCGGCATGATCGTGGTGACCGGCAAGGGCTACGGCGCCACCAACTTCATCGCGCTGGACCGAGGCGGGGAGATCCTCGTCGACCGGCAGATCCAGGTCGAAGGACCGAGCGACCGGCTCGTTACCGTCTATCGCGGCATCGAGCGCGAGTCCTATAGCTGCATGCCGACCTGCCAGCGCCGCGTGACGCTCGGCGACAGCGATACCTATTTCAACAACACGATCGGTCAGGCCGGTGCGCTGAGCAACACGGCCAGCGGCAACGCCAGTTCGGCGGCCAAGACCAACTAAGCCGCCGGCCGCGGCCTGGGGCCGCGCTCCGCAGGACCCGAAACGGGCAAGATATCCTCCACGGACATCTTGGACCGCCTGAAACGGGCGAGTCGTTCGTTTCATGTGAGAGGCAGAGTCTCACTGCCGCCACAGGGTCTTTTCGCGATGCCGTCGCCCGCCGCCCGGATGTTCTCGTTGCGCAGCCAGCTCCAGCGGTTTCGCCGCAACCGCCGCGGCTCTGCGGCGGTCGAGTTCGCGCTTGTCGCGCCGATCTTCTTCGCGCTGCTGTTCGCGATCATCGAGACCGCCCTCATGTTCTTCGCAGGCCAGGTGCTCGAGACCGTCACGCAGGATGCTGCGCGCTCGGTCCTGACCGGCCAGGCGCAGACCGGCTCGGTGTCGGCCTGCGCGGTCTCCGGTGTGGCCGCGGCCTGCACGCAGACGACGTTCAAGAGCTACGTCTGCACCCTGATCCCGGCGGTGTTCTTCGATTGCAATAGCCTCTACGTCGAGGTGTTGAGCTATTCGTCGTTCTCATCGGTGACGCTGTCGAGCCACATCGATTCGGCCGGCGATTTCGATTCCAGCATGAGTTATAGCGCCGGCAGCGCTGGCGACATCGTGGTCGTCCGGCTGTTCTACCAGTGGCCGCTCTATGTCACCGGGCTCGGTTACAACCCCTCGAACCTCGCAGGCAACAAGCGCCTCCTGGTCGCGACGGCCGCCTTCAAGAACGAACCCTACTCCAACTGATGCCAACGGCCCCGGGCAGAACCATGCAGGCGATTGCGAACATCTGGCGAAAGGCTGTCTCCTCCGCGTGCGATTTCGGCGCGGACAGCCGCGCGCTGGCAGCGACCGAGTTCGCGGTGGTGGTGCCGCTGATGTTGGTGATGTTCTTCGGTACCGTCGAGTTCTCGTCAGCAATCGCGATCGACCGCAAGGTCACGATAATGGCGCGGACGCTGTCCGACGTCACCTCGCAATCGACGTCGGTCGGCGACACCGACATGACCAATTTCTTCGCGGCGTCCTACGGCATCATGACGCCATACTACGACAGCTCGGTCACCTCGGCGACGATCAGCGAGCTCTACGTCGATCCCACGACCAAGGTGGCGCACGTTCAATGGAGCAAGGGTTCCTCGGCGCGATCGCAGGCTTCGGTGGTGAGCATCCCCTCGACGCTCGCGATTGGGGGTACCTATCTGATCTTCAGCGAGGTCAGCTACGTGTACACGCCGACGATCGGCTACGCACTCAAGAGCGCGATCACGCTCAGCGACGTCGCCTATACGCGCCCGCGTCAATCGACTTGCGTCTATTACAGCCCGTCGACGAGCTGCACGACCTACTGAGCGCCTCAGCTTCGGACATGAAAAAAGGCCGCGCGCAACGCACGGCCTTTTCGTTTGCTCAAGTCCGCTCGGAGCGGGCCAGCCTTAGCCGGCGGAGCGGAGGTTGTCGGCTGCCGACTTGCCGGATCGACGATCGGCCACGATCTCGTAGGAGATCTTCTGGCCTTCGCGCAGCGTGCCGAGGCCAGCACGTTCCACGGCGCTGATGTGGACGAACACGTCCTTGCCGCCGTCGTCGGGCTGGATGAAGCCAAAACCCTTGGTCGCGTTAAACCACTTCACGGTTCCCATGCTCATGGGATAGTCCCTTCTCAGATACACAGTGTCGATGCCCGCTTTCGCGGACGGGTTAGATCGAATTTCTGGAAGGGTCGTCAGCGTGTCTGAACCGGCTGTACCGGTGGATGCTAATGTCGTCCGGCCGAAAATCGATTAATTCATTTTATTGGAAAGAGATTTCCAAAACAATCCTGACGTGCACGAAATTTTGATCCGCCGCCCGGGGGGCGGCAGATCGCATCAGGTCAGAACTTTATTTCCGTACCGCGGCGTGCGCCGCGAGCCTTAACGGCGGCGGAACTGTCCGCCGCGTTGAGCCCCGCCCCGCGGCGGGCCGCCGGTCGGACCCGGGCGTTCGTCCTTGTGGCGGAAAATCAGCCGTCCCTTCTCGAGGTCATAGGGTGACATCTCCACCGTCACGCGATCCCCCGCCAGCGTCTTGATGCGGTTCTTCTTCATCTTGCCGGCGGTGTAGGCGACGATCTCGTGCCCGGCGTCGAGCTGCACGCGGTAGCGCGCGTCGGGGAGGATTTCGGTGACCAGTCCTTCGAACTGGATCAGCTCTTCCTTAGCCATGAATTTCTCCAGGTCGTGGGACGGCTAGTGCGAAAAGGGTTTGCGATTGGGTCGACCGTTCGGACGACTCTCGCGGCGTAAAAACGCAACGCCTTGTATCCCATCAGAGTGGCCGGCGCCATGCGCGGGGCGCTGTTCCGGCCGATCGTTTGGTGACGAATTCATCTTACCACCGGAACGGTGGCGGCGAGACCCCTTTGAGGCCTTGTGGCCGTCCCCGGGCCTGGCATCCACATGCCGGCCATCGCCGTGCCGGCCATCACCATGCCGCGCGCCGTGCGGCCGCGGACCAGGGCGGCCCGGACGATGCTGCTTCGCCGGAGCAGACGGCGCATGCGCCGCCTCGCGGCCGGCATCGGTGCGATGATCCTCGCGCGGAAGCGCGACACGGATCAGGCGCTCGATGTCGCGGAGATAGCTGAGTTCCTCGCCGCCTGCGACCAGCGAGATCGCGGTGCCGTCGGCGCCGGCCCGCGCGGTTCGACCGATCCGGTGGACATAGGTCTCCGGCACGTTCGGCAGGTCGAAATTGATGACGTGGCTGATGCCGTCGACATCGATGCCGCGGGCGGCGATGTCGGTGGCCACCAGCGTGCGGATCTCACCTGAGCGGAACTGGGCCAGCGTCCGCTCGCGATGGTTCTGCGATTTGTTGCCGTGAATGGCGTTGGAGGCGATGCCCGCCTTGGCCAGCGTCTTCACCACTTTGTCGGCGCCGTGCTTGGTGCGGGTGAAAACCAGTGCGCGGTCGATCGGCTCGTCCTTCAGGAGCTTGGTCAGGAACGCGGGCTTGGCGGAGAAATCCACCTGGATGATGCGCTGGCGGATGCGTTCCGCCGTCGAGGACACCGGTGTGACGGCGACGCGCGCCGGGTCGCGCAGCATCGAGTCGGCGAGCTCGGCGATGTCCTTCGGCATGGTGGCCGAGAAGAACAGCGTCTGCCGCTTGATCGGCAGCTTGGCGACGATTTTGCGGATATCGTTGATGAAGCCCATGTCGAGCATGCGATCGGCTTCGTCGAGCACGAGGAACTCGACGCTCGAAAGCTTCAGCCCGTTGCTCTGCACGAGATCGAGCAGGCGGCCGGGGGTGGCCACCAGCACCTCGATACCAGGCATGAGCGCGCGGACCTGGCGGCCCATCGGCACGCCGCCGATGGCGAGCGTCGAGGACAGGCGGATGTGGCGGCCATAGGCGTTGAAGCTGTCGAGGATCTGGCCGGACAGCTCGCGGGTGGGCGACAGCACGAGCACGCGGCAGGTCTTGGGCTGCGGCTTGACGCGGTTGTCCAGCAGGCGGTGCAGGATCGGCAGCGCGAAGGATGCGGTCTTGCCGGTGCCCGTCTGGGCAATGCCGACGACGTCCCGTCCGGTCAATGCCAGCGGGATGGTCTGGGCTTGAATGGGGGTCGGCGTGACGTAGTTTTCTTCTTTGAGGGCACGCGAAATGGGATCGGCCAGGCCGAAGTCCTGAAAGGAAGTCAAAAGAGGGGTTCTTTCCAATGTCAAAAGCGAGCGCCCACGCTGTTTCCGCGTGGCGCGCGCAAGGGTGTCGAGAAGACACCTGCGTGTTTGGGGTGTCGGATTGCTTGATGAGAGGGGCAAGCCAGAGGCCCAAACGGGCTTAAGAACACGCGGCTCGCTACGACCCGTTGATCATTCGGATGATTCGGATCTCAGCCCTTCATATGGAACATCCCGGGGGCGCTTTCAAGGCGGCGCTGCCGCAGCTTGGCGTTGCGGTGCACGAATAGTTATGCCGGAAATTTAGACAGTGGGCGAATTCTGATCAAAAAATAGACTGTCTGCCGCATAAGCATACATTTTTTTTGCTCAATATTTGGGCCGACCAAGTCTGTTAAATTTTTGGTTCCAGCAAAATCCCTATTACGTAGCAGTAGCTTAGCCGTCTCCAGGCCCATGGCATGGTTCTTGCGATTCCGTTAATCGCAGGCGGCCGTGGGGCCGTCTCGCAGCGTTTTCACGTCTGCGTCAGGGAGATGATACCTCATGCTTACTAAATCCACTCACGATATAGCGGCGTCATTTAGCCGCCGCGGCCTGCTCGCCGCGACCGCCGGACTGATGCTCGGTCTGGCTTCCTTTACCGGCGCAAAGGCCGCGGACGACACCATCAAGGTCGGTGTGCTGCATTCTCTCTCAGGCACCATGGCCATCAGCGAGACCACGCTGAAAGACACCATCCTCTTCCTGATCGACGAGCAGAACAAGAAGGGCGGCGTGCTCGGCAAGAAGCTCGAGGCCGTCGTCGTCGATCCCGCTTCGAACTGGCCGCTGTTCGCCGAGAAGGCGCGCGAGCTGATCACCAAGGACAAGGTTGCCGTCGTGTTCGGCTGCTGGACCTCGGTGTCGCGCAAGTCGGTGCTCCCGGTCTTCAAGGAGCTGAACAACATCCTGTTCTATCCCGTGCAGTACGAGGGTGAGGAGAGCGAGCGCAACGTGTTCTACACGGGTGCTGCGCCGAACCAGCAGGCGATCCCCGCCGTCGACTACCTGATGAAGGAAGAGAAGGTGAAGCGCTGGGTGCTCGCGGGCACCGACTACGTCTATCCGCGCACCACCAACAAGATCCTGGAAGCCTACCTGAAGTCGAAGGGTGTCGCCCAGGAAGACATCATGATCAACTACACCCCGTTCGGTCACTCCGACTGGCAGACGATCGTGGCCGACATCAAGAAGTTCGGCTCGGCCGGCAAGAAGACCGCGGTGGTCTCGACCATCAACGGCGACGCCAACGTTCCCTTCTACAAGGAGCTCGGCAACCAGGGCATCAAGGCCAAGGACATCCCGGTGGTCGCGTTCTCGGTGGGTGAGGAAGAGCTCGCCGGCATCGACACCAAGCCGCTGGTCGGCCATCTCGCTGCCTGGAACTACTTCGAGTCGATCAAGACACCAGCGAACGAGAAGTTCATCAAGGAGTGGCAGGCCTACACCAAGAACCCGAAGCGCACCACCAACGACCCGATGGAAGCGCACGTGATCGGCTTCAACATGTGGGTGAAGGCGGTCGAGAAGGTGAAGTCGACCGATCCGGACAAGGTGATCGATGCGCTTCCCGGCATCGAGGCGCCGAACCTGACCGGTGGCGTGTCGAAGATGCTGCCGAACCACCACATCACCAAGCCGGTGTTCATCGGCGAGATCAAGGGCAACGGCCAGTTCGACGTGGTCTGGAAGACGCCGGGCCTCGTTCCGGGCGACGCCTGGTCGAAGGAGCTGGAAGGCTCCAAAGACCTGATCGGCGACTGGGTCGAGAAGAAGTGCGGCAACTACAACGTCAAGACCAACAAGTGCCTTGGAGCGGGTTCCTGATCCGCGCCTGACTGACGACACGGAGAAGGCGGCGCTCCCGCCGCCTTCTCCACCTGTTTCTGCCGGGGTTCTCACAGTGCCAGCCATTCTATTCGCGCGCCTTCGCACGCTCGTGCTCGCGTTGCTTCTGGTCGCATTTGCCGCGCCGGCCTTGGCCGGTCCGTTCGAGGATGCGGTCGCCAAGTTCGCCAACGATGAGTTTTCCGACACCGAGGAAGCGATCGGTATAGTTGCGAGCAGCGGAAATTCGCTCGCTTTTCCGATCATCAGCGCGTTGCAGGACGGCCGTCTGATGGCCGATCCGGACAGCAAGAAAGTTTACGTCACCGGTACCGACGGCAAGTCGATCGATGCCGCGACCGGCCAGCCGGTCGCGAGCGTTCCCGACAGCGCCAGCGCGGTTCGCCTGAACAACCGCCTGCGCCGCAGTGTCGATGCCGCGCTCGGCAGCCTGACGCTCCAGTCGCCGGATCTTTCGACACGCATCCAGGCCGCGCAATCGGTCTTCAAATCGCACGAAGAGACGGCACTCGAGGCTGTTGAAAGCGCGCTCTCGAAGGAGACCAACAGATCCGCCAAGACTGCGCTCGGAGAAGCGCGCGCTGCGATCCTGCTGTTCAAGTCCGATGCGACCGAAGTCCAGAAGCTCGAGGCCGTTGCCACCATCAAGGCGCGCGGCGACCAGGACGCGCTGGCCCTCCTCTCCGATATCGGCACCGACCAGCCGGCTTCGGTGACCAAGGCCGCGGCCAGCGCGATCGGCTCGATCCAGAGCTCGCTCGCGGTCTGGTCCACGGTGCAGAACGCCTGGTATGGCCTGTCGCTCGGCTCGGTGCTGCTGCTCGCCGCGATCGGCCTCGCCATCACCTTCGGCGTGATGGGTGTCATCAACATGGCCCACGGCGAGATGGTGATGCTGGGCGCCTACACCACCTTCGTGGTGCAGGAGGTGATCCGCACCCGCTATCCCGCCTTGTTCGACTATTCGCTGCTGATCGCCGTGCCGCTCGCCTTCCTGGTGTCGGGTGCGATCGGTGTCTTGATCGAGCGCAGCATCATCCGCTTCCTCTACGGCCGCCCGCTGGAGACGCTGCTCGCGACCTGGGGCCTGTCCCTGGTGCTCCAGCAGGCGGTGCGCACCGCCTTCGGTCCGACCAACCGCGAGGTGGGCAACCCCTCCTGGATGAGCGGCGCGTTTGAGCTCGGCCAGATCACCATCACCTATAACCGGCTCTGGATCCTCTGCTTCACGCTCGCCGTGTTTGCGATCCTGCTTGCGATGCTGCGCTACACCGCGCTCGGCCTCGAGATGCGTGCGGTGACGCAGAACCGCCGGATGGCGGCCTCGATGGGCATCGCCACCTCGCGCGTCGACGCGCTGACCTTCGGTCTCGGCTCCGGCATTGCCGGCATCGCCGGCGTAGCGCTGTCGCAGATCGACAATGTCAGCCCCAATCTTGGCCAGAGCTACATCATTGACAGTTTCATGGTCGTGGTGTTCGGCGGCGTCGGCAATCTCTGGGGCACGCTGGTCGGCGCCTTCGCGCTCGGCATCGCCAACAAGTTCCTGGAGCCGGTTGCCGGTGCCGTGCTCGGCAAGATCGCGATCCTGGTGCTGATCATCCTGTTCATTCAAAAGCGCCCGCGCGGCCTATTCGCGCTCAAGGGCCGTGCGGTGGAAGCATGACCCCTCACATGCTCACGCGATCGCTGGATCGCGGCGCGACGATGTTTCTCGTCATCGTCGCCGCCTGCGGCATCCTGATTCCGCTCTCCAATCTGCTGTTACCCGCGGGCTCGTTCTTTCAGGTGCCGACATATCTGGTCGCGCTCTGGGGCAAGTATGTCTGCTACGCCATCCTGGCGCTTTCGATCGACCTGATCTGGGGCTATTGCGGCATCCTCTCGCTCGGCCACGGCGCGTTCTTCGCGCTCGGCGGCTACGCCATGGGCATGTACCTGATGCGCCAGATCGGCACCCGCGGAGTCTACGGCAATCCGATCCTGCCGGACTTCATGGTGTTCCTGAACTGGCAGAAGCTGCCTTGGTACTGGTACGGCTTCGACATGTTCTGGTTCGCCGCGCTGATGGTGCTGTTCGTGCCGGGCCTGCTCGCCTTCTGCTTCGGCTGGCTTGCGTTCCGCTCGCGCGTCACCGGCGTGTACCTGTCGATCATCACGCAGGCCATGACCTATGCGCTGCTGCTCGGCTTCTTCCGCAACGATTTCGGCTTCGGCGGCAACAACGGCCTGACCGACTTCAAGGACATCCTTGGCTTCAACGTGCAGGCGGAAGGCACGCGTGCCACGCTGTTCGCGCTGAGCTGTCTCGCCCTGATCGCCGGCTTCCTGATCTGCCGGGTCATCGTCACCTCCAAGCTCGGCAAGGTGCTGATCGCGATCCGCGACGCGGAATCGCGCACACGCTTCCTCGGCTACCGCGTCGAGTCCTACAAGCTGTTCGTGTTCACGGTGTCGGCCTGCATGGCCGGCGTCGCCGGTGCGCTCTACGTGCCGCAGGTCGGCATCATCAACCCAAGTGAATTTGCGCCGGGTAACTCGATCGAAGCGGTGATCTGGGTTGCGGTCGGCGGCCGCGGCACCCTGGTCGGCGCGGCGCTCGGCGCTGTCGTCGTCAACTATGCCAAGACGTTCTTCACCTCGGGTGTGCTCGCACCGTACTGGCTGTTCATGCTGGGTGCACTGTTCATCCTGGTGACGCTGCTGCTGCCCAAGGGCATCGTCGGCACCTTCAATTCCTGGTGGGAGCCGTTCAAGGCGAAGCGGTCGGCGGAAACCACCGAGAGCGCGGCGCGTGAGAGCGGCGTCAGCGAACCTGACATGGCGGAGTAGCGGAAATGAACGTCATGGACACCCGCGCGACCTCCGCGATGCTGTATCTGGACGGCGTGCACGTCTCGTTCGACGGCTTCCACGCCATCAACAACCTGTCGCTGACGCTCGCGCCCGGCGAGATGCGCGCCATCATCGGCCCGAACGGCGCCGGCAAGACCACGATGATGGACATCATCACCGGCAAGACCAAGCCGGACGAAGGCACGGTGCTGTTCGACGGCGTCACCGATCTGACGCGGCTCGACGAGACCCGCATCGCCGAACTCGGCATCGGCCGCAAATTCCAGAAGCCGACCGTGTTCGAGAGCCAGACGGTCGAGGACAATCTCCTGCTCGCGCTCAATGTCGATCACTCGGTCCGCGGGACGCTGTTCTGGCGTGGCAGCAAGGCCGAGTCCGAACGCATAGACAAGGTGCTTGAGACCATCCGCCTCACCGATGCGCGGGGTCGCCTCGCCGGCAGCCTCAGCCATGGCCAGAAGCAGTGGCTGGAAATCGGCATGCTGCTGGCGCAGGATCCGAAGCTGCTCCTGGTCGACGAGCCCGTCGCGGGCATGACCGACGTCGAGACGCATCTCACCGCCGAGCTGCTCAAGGAGATCAACAAGAACCACACCGTGATGGTGGTCGAGCATGACATGACCTTCGTCCGCGAATTGGGCGTGAAGGTCACCTGCCTGCACGAAGGCTCGGTGCTTGCCGAGGGCACCATCGACCAGGTCTCGTCCAACGAGCGGGTCATCGAAGTCTATCTGGGGCGCTGAGCGATGCTTGAGGTCAAGGACATCGATCTCTTCTACGGCGCAGCACAGGCGCTGCGTGGCGTCTCGATCTCGGCCGAGCCGGGCAAGGTCACCTGCGTGCTCGGGCGCAACGGCGTCGGCAAGACCTCGCTGCTTCGGGCCATGGTCGGGCAGTATCCGATCTCCTCGGGCGCGATCGTGTTCGACGGCGGCGACATCACAACGCTCAAGCCCTACGAGCGGGCGCGCAAAGGCATCGGCTTCGTGCCGCAGGGCCGCGAGATCTTTCCGCTGCTGACAGTCGAGGAAAATCTCAAGACCGGTTTCGGCCCGCTCAAGCGCGACGAGCGCTTCATCCCCGATGACGTGTTCTCGCTGTTTCCGGTGCTGCAATCCATGCTCGGCCGGCGCGGCGGCGATCTCTCCGGCGGCCAGCAGCAGCAGCTCGCAATCGGCCGCGCGCTGGTGATGCGGCCAAAGCTCTTGCTGCTCGATGAGCCGACCGAGGGCATCCAGCCCTCGATCATCAAGGACATCGGCCGCGCGATCTCGTATTTGCGCAACCTCGGCAACATCGCCATCGTGCTGGTCGAACAATATCTCGACTTTGCCTGCGAACTCGGCGACAGTTTTGCCGTGATGGATCGCGGTGCGGTGAAATTCACCTGCGACCGCTCCAATCTCGATCCCGGCGAGATCAGCCGCCAGATGGCGCTGTAAGCCTTTCATTCTGCCGCGACCGGCTGGGGAGGCGGATGCGCGACGTTTCAGCCACGTCCAGTATTTTCGAGGCCAACCGCGCCCGCGGCGTGGTGCGCTTCGACGTCCATGCGCGCGACGGCATGACGCGGCGCGGCGCGCTGCATGAGTCCGGCTCCTTGCGCGTGCGTTTTCCTTCGCCGGAAGGCGAAGGGCTCTCCGGCGTGTTCGTCAACACGGCCGGTGGCGTTGCCGGCGGAGACCGCTTTGATATCGAGATTTCGGCAGGTGAGGGCTCGCGCCTGACGCTGACCACAGCCGCGGCCGAGAAGGTCTATCGCGCGCCGGGCGCGGCGGCGGAGCTCAACGTTGTCCTGAAGGTTGCCGCCGGCGCGCATCTCGGCTGGCTGCCCCAGGAGACGATCCTGTTCGATCGCGCACGGGTCCAGCGCCGCTTCGACATCTCGCTCGATGATGCGGCATCGCTTATGCTCTGCGAGATCGTGGTGTTCGGCCGCACCGCGATGGGCGAGCGCATGGAGCAGGGCGAGTTCGTCGATCGTTGGAGGCTTTCCCGCGGCGGCCGGCTGGTGTTCGCCGAGACCGTCAGGCTCGACGGCGATATCGGCGCCAAGCTGGCGCGTCCTGCCGTCGCCAAGGGCGGCGCGGCGATCGGCACTGCGCTGATTGTCCCGGGCGATGAGGCCCTGGTCGAGCGCATCAGGGAAGCCTCGGAATCTTTCGCCGGCGAGGTCGGGATATCCGCCTGGAATGGCTTTGCAATGGCGAGGTTCTGTGCCCAAGATGCGGCGCGCCTGCGCGCCGACATGATGACGGTGCTGGCGCGCACCGGCGCCGCGCTGCCGCGGCTATGGCTGAATTGACGAACTCACGAAGAGATTTTGCATGAACCTGTCTCCCCGCGAAAAGGACAAGCTTCTGATCTCGATGGCGGCCATCGTGGCGCGCCGCAGGCTCGAGCGCGGCGTCAAGCTGAACCACCCGGAGGCGGTCGCGATCATCTCCGATTTCATTCTGGAAGGCGCGCGTGACGGCCGCACCGTGGCCGAGCTGATGCAGGCCGGCGCGCAAGTCCTGACCCGCGAGCAGGTGATGCCGGGCATCCCCGAAATGATCCACGACATCCAGGTCGAAGCGACGTTCCCGGACGGCACCAAGCTCGTCACCGTCCACGAGCCGATCAGGTGAATTCGTCATTCGGGGGCGCGCGAAGCGCGAACCCGGAATCCAGAGGTTTTGGTTTCGAGATTCCGGGTTCTCGCTGCGCGAGCCCCGGAATGACGAGGAGGATAAAATGATCCCCGGCGAACTCTTCATCCAGGACGGCGAGATCGAGCTCAATGCCGGCCGCAAGACCGTGACGCTGACCGTCGCCAACACCGGCGACCGTCCGATCCAGGTCGGCTCGCACTACCATTTCTTCGAGGCCAATCCGGCGCTGAAATTCGATCGCAAGAAAGCCCGCGGCATGCGCCTCGACATCGCCGCCGGCACCGCCGTCCGCTTCGAGCCCGGCCAGACCCGCGACGTCCAACTAGTGGCGATGGCGGGGAAGAAGACGATCTACGGTTTCCGCGGCGACGTGATGGGGAAGCTGTGAGCCTCCAGGAACGAAGCATGCAACGGCACGGTTGAGAGCGAAACGGAGGATCCCGCCATGCTCTCACCGATCCGTCTTGTCTCTGAAGCCGCCGAGCTCGCCGCGCGCCGCCACAACGGCATGGCGCGCAAGGGGCGGGGGAATGAGCCTTATATCAATCACCTCGCCGAGGTCGCGAACCTGCTCGCGACCGCGACCGATGGTGCGGATGCCGAGCTCGTCGCCGCCGGCTGGCTGCACGATACGATCGAGGACACCGACACCACGCGCGAGGAGCTGGCGGAGAAATTTTCCCACCGCGTCGCCTCGCTCGTCGCCGAGTGCACCGACGACATGAGCCTGCCGAAAGCCGAGCGACGCCGCCGGCAGGTGATGGACGCGCCGAAGAAGTCGGCAGGCGCAAAGCTGATCAAGATCGCCGACAAGATCAGCAATATCGGCGCGCGTATTCATGCCGAGCCATCCGCCGAGGAGCGCGAGGATCTCGTCGACTATACAAGATGGGCTGAGCAGGTTGTCGCCGGCTGCCGCGGCGGCAGTCCATGGCTCGATACGAAATTCGACGATGTGGTGCGAACGGCGAGGGCCTCGCTGTGATAGGCCAAACATTCAAACGCAAACGGGGCTTGTGATGTCCGTCAAGATAAAACGTTCCGTCTATGCCGATATGTTCGGGCCGACCACCGGCGACAAGGTGCGGCTGGCCGACACCGATCTCATCATCGAGGTGGAGAAGGATTTCACCACCTATGGCGAGGAGGTGAAGTTCGGCGGCGGCAAGGTGATCCGCGACGGCATGGGGCAGTCGCAGGTCACCAACAAGCAGGGCGCGGCCGACACGGTCATTACCAACGCGCTGATCGTCGATCACTGGGGCATCGTCAAGGCCGACGTCGCGATCAAGGATGGCATGATCTCCGCGATCGGCAAGGCGGGTAACCCGGATATCCAGCCCGCCGTCAC
Source organism: Bradyrhizobium sp. UFLA05-109 (assembly GCF_054185165.1). Taxonomy (NCBI): domain Bacteria; kingdom Pseudomonadati; phylum Pseudomonadota; class Alphaproteobacteria; order Hyphomicrobiales; family Nitrobacteraceae; genus Bradyrhizobium; species Bradyrhizobium sp. UFLA05-109. Next base: position 139,035 of record NZ_JBBIAR010000014.1, read on the forward strand.
AATCATCATCGGCCCCGGCACCGACGTGATCGCGGGCGAAGGCAAGATCCTCACCGCCGGCGGCTTCGACAGCCACATCCATTTCATCTGCCCGCAGCAGATCGAGCACGCGCTGATGAGCGGCGTCACCTCGATGCTCGGTGGCGGCACCGGTCCCTCGCACGGCACGTTCGCCACCACCTGTACCCCAGGCCCATGGCACATCGGGCGGATGATCCAGTCGTTCGACGCCTTTCCGGTCAATCTCGGCATTTCCGGCAAGGGCAACGCGTCGCGCCCCGCCGCGCTGGTCGAGATGATCAAGGCCGGCGCCTGCGCGCTCAAGCTGCATGAAGACTGGGGCACCACGCCGGCGGCGATCGACAACTGCCTGTCGGTTGCCGACGCTCACGACATCCAGGTGATGATCCACACCGATACGCTGAACGAATCCGGTTTCGTCGAGGATACGATCAAGGCCTTCAAGGGCCGCACCATCCACGCCTTCCACACCGAAGGCGCCGGCGGCGGTCACGCGCCTGACATCATCAAGGTCGCGGGCCTGAAGAACGTGCTGCCGTCCTCGACCAATCCGACGCGTCCCTTCACCCGCAACACCATCGACGAGCATCTGGACATGCTGATGGTTTGTCACCACCTCGATCCCTCGATCGCGGAAGACCTTGCATTTGCCGAGAGCCGCATCCGCAAAGAGACCATCGCGGCCGAAGACATCCTGCACGACCTCGGCGCGCTCTCGATGATGTCCTCGGACTCGCAGGCGATGGGCCGGCTCGGCGAGGTCATCATCCGCACCTGGCAGACCGCCGACAAGATGAAGAAGCAGCGCGGGTCACTGCCGCAGGACAAGGGCAAGGACAACGACAATTTTCGCGTCAAGCGCTACATCGCCAAGTATACGATCAATCCCGCGATCGCCCATGGCGTCTCGAAACTGATCGGCTCGGTCGAGAAGGGCAAGCTCGCCGATCTCGTGCTGTGGTCGCCGGCCTTCTTCGGCGTCAAGCCGGACTGCATCGTCAAGGGCGGCACGATCGTCGCTGCGCCCATGGGCGATCCCAACGCCTCGATCCCGACGCCGCAGCCGGTGCACTATCAGCCGATGTTCGGTGCCTTCGGCAAGGCGCGCACGGCATCCTCCGTCGTCTTCACCTCGAAGGCCGCGGTCACCGGCGGCCTCGCGCGAAAGCTCGGCATCGACAAGAAGCTCTATGCCGTCCAGAACACCCGCGGCAAGATTTCCAAGAAGAGCATGATCCACAACGACGCCACCCCCAACATCGAGGTCGATCCGGAGACCTATGAGGTGCGCGCCGACGGCGAGCTTCTGACCTGCGCGCCGGCCGAGGTGCTGCCGATGGCGCAGCGGTATTTCATGTACTGAAATTAGCGGCCGCACTGGTCTTCGGCGCATAGCCGAGGGCGGATTTTCCGGTTTTGCGTTCGATCTCGCTTGGTCTAATGTCGCGCCCGGTATCTTGGACCAGAAGAAAAGCCGGGAGGATTTCTCGTGATCTACGTCGTTGCCACCTTGACCATCAAGCCCGAAACGCGCGCCGAATTCATTGCAGCGGCCACCGCCTGCATCAAGGAGACGCGCAAGGAGCCCGGCAATATCGCCTATGATCTGCATGAGAGCGTCACCGATCACACCAAGATGGTGTTCGTCGAGCAGTGGGAGAGTGCCGAAGCGCTGGTGCCGCATCGTGCCATGGAGCACATGAAGACCTTTGGCCGCGTGGCGGTGAAGTGTTTTGCGGCGCCGCCAAAGATCGAAGTGATCACGCCGGAAAAGGTCGAGACTCGGTAACAGGGAAAAGCGCATGATCCGTGCGACGCAGGTCAGGGGGCAGCACCGCTTCACGGAAGCCGCGGCTGATACGGTCGTGCTCGATTTCGACGACCGGCATCGCCGCCGCATGGCGATGACCGGAACGCGCGGTCTTCAATTCCTGCTCGACCTTGAAAACGCCGTCGCGCTGCGCGGCGGCGATGCGCTGGTGCTGGAGGACGGCCGGCTGATCGAAGTGGTCGCGGCACCCGAGCCGCTGCTCGAGATCCGCGGCCGCGATCCGCTCCATCTCGTCCGCGTCGCCTGGCATCTCGGCAACCGCCATCTGCCGACGCAGATCATGGCCAAGAGCCTGCGTATCCGCAGGGATCACGTCATCGAGGCGATGGTGAAGGGGCTCGGCGCGCGGGTGATCGAGATCGAGGCTCCTTTCGATCCCGAGGGCGGTGCCTATGCCGATGCCGGCCACGCGCATGCTGACGATCATGGGCATGATGACCATGTGCATCGTGATCACGGCCATCACCACCACGATCATGGCCATCATCACCATGATCACCACCATCACGATCATGCCGCGCATGATCACCATGATCACGGTCATCATCACCACGACGAGCATTGCGACCACCCCGACCATCACCACGGCCATGGCCATGCTCATGACCACAAATGAGCCGGCTGGTGCCGGCCGCCTCACGGAACGCGAGGCGGCGGCGCTCTACCGGCTGATGACGTGGTTGTCGCCGGCGTTTCCCGTCGGCGGCTTCTCCTACTCCAGCGGCATCGAATGGGCGGTGGAAGCGGGTGACATCGTCGACACCAAGACGCTGACTGATTGGCTCGACGCGATGCTCGGTGACGGCGCGGGCTTCTGCGATGCCACTTTCCTCGTGCGGGCGTTTCGCGCGGCGGAGGCGAGCGACGAGGCGAGCCTGCGCGACACCGCGGAGCTTGCGGCCGCCTTCGTGCCCTCGCGCGAGCGGCAGCTCGAGACGACCGCGCAGGGCCGCGCCTTCATCGACATCGCGCGCGCGGCCTGGAATGCGGATGGGCTCGACGCGATGGTCACGGCCTGCGCGGGGCTAGTGGTCTATCCCGTCGCGGTCGGCGTGGTCGCTAGCGCCCATGGCGTTCGGCTCGAGCCGACGCTGCACGCCTTTTTGCACGCGCTCGTCTCGAACTGGATTTCGGCGGGATGCCGGCTGATTCCGCTCGGCCAGACCGACAGCCAGCGTGTGCTCGCCGCCCTCGAGCCCGCCGTAGCCGCGACCGCCGCCCGCGCATTGAGCGCGACCCTGGACGATCTCGGCAGCGCGACGTTCCGCGCCGATCTCGCGAGCCTGCGGCACGAGACACAATATACGCGGCTGTTCAGGTCGTGATGACCAGGTTGGATCAGGAAAGAATCTCAATGTCGAAGTCTCACGGCCCCCTGAGAGTCGGTATCGGCGGTCCCGTCGGATCGGGCAAGACCGCGCTGATGGATCTGCTCTGCAAGTCCATGCGCGAGCGCTACGACATCGCGGCGATCACCAACGACATCTACACCAAGTGGGATGCGGAATATCTCGTGCGCTCGGGCTCGCTGACGCCGGACCGCATCGCGGGCGTCGAGACCGGCGGCTGCCCGCATACCGCGATCCGCGAGGACGCCTCGATGAATTTGGCGGCGGTTGCCGATATGCGCGCAAAGTTTCCTGGTCTCGACCTGGTGCTGATCGAGTCCGGCGGCGATAATCTCGCTGCCACTTTTTCCCCGGAGCTTGCCGACATAACCATCTATGTGATCGACGTGGCCGCGGGCGACAAGATCCCGTCCAAGGGTGGACCGGGCATCACGCGCTCGGACCTCCTGGTCATCAACAAAATCGACCTCGCACCGCATGTCGGCGCCTCGCTCGAGAAGATGCAGCTTGATGCCAAGCGGATGCGGGGCGAGCGGCCCTTCGTCATGACCAACCTGAAGAAGAGCGAGGGGCTCGACCGCATCATCGGCTTCATCGAGACCAAAGGCGGTCTGACGAGGACGGGTTGAAGGGCTGGTCCGGCGCCCGGCGCCATCAGTCAAGTCTGACACGACTGTTAGTATCTGACTGTTAATATCTGCGGCAAAATGTGTCTCCGCGGAACCAATGTTCGCCATGGTGATTAACGTACTTCGGTGCCCGGAGCGCTGACGCCTCGGCTGGCGGATTAAGCATTCCGGTCAACCCAAGTTGCGTCCCGATGGCTCCTCCTTCATTATCGCCTTCCGTGGGGTCTCATTCTCTTTCGGCAACTGGCCGTTCGAGCGGCGTTCAGATGCTCCGTGTTATTCGCCGGCCTCTCACCTTCTGAGTAAACGAGTGGTTCGGCTGGGATTCATCATCGGTTTTATCGCGCTGCTCGGGATGCTCCTCTCCGGGCTTGCGGCCTATCGCGTCCACGATCAGGAGCTGGCGATCGATCGCATCGCGCTGGCCCGCGCGATCGACGTTCATGCGAGCCTGGTGCAGGACCGCCTGACCGAGCGCGAGCTTCTGGCGCGCGTCGCCTCCGGGCTGTTCCGCACGCCTGCCGTGATCAAGCCGAACATGCTGGAGCCGCTGCGCTCGGCGATCTATGCCTTCAAGACCGATTTCGTGGTCGCCTCCTGGATCGCCCGGCTCAAGCCGACGGAGCTGAGCGCGGCGCAGGCGGCGCTCAGCTCAGCCGGCTTTCCCAATGCGAGCATCCGCAACTACGACGACACGCCACTCGACACCACGAAGATCACCCAGCCGATCAACGTGCTGATGGATCTCGAGCCGCGCAGCGAGGAGACCAAGGCGCTGCCCGGCCGCAGCTTCGATCAGGACGGCGTGCGTGGCGCGATGCTGGCGCGCGCCATGGCCGAGAAGAAGTCGGTCGCCTCCGATCCGGTGCCGCTGCTCCGTCCGAACGGCCCCATCGGCGTCATCGTGGCCGCGCCGGTCATTCCGGAGGGGGCGACGGAGCCTGCCGGGTTCATCACGTTTTCCTACGAACTCGCCTCGCTGATGTTGACCAATGACGACATGTCGCTGTTCTCGGTCGCATTGCGCGATCCGCGCGCGGGCGGCGGCGAGCTGATCGCCAACGATCAGGGCATCGTCAGCGCGCGGACCATCGCGCAGGATGGCCCGCAGCCATCCTCGACGCGCACGGTCAGCTTCGGTGGCCGCGACTGGCAGCTCAGCTACTTCGCCAAGACCAATTCGGCGCGGCGCGCCGAGCAGACCGCCGTCATCGTCGCGGCGATCGGCTTTGCCATCACGGCGATGGTGTGCGGCCTGTTCGGTTACGTCGCCTACAACAATCTGAGGCTCAGCCGCGAAATCCAGGTGCGGATCGGTTTCGAGCGCCGGCTAACGGCTGTCATCGACGAGCTGAATCATCGCGTGAAGAACATTCTGGCGGTGATCCAGTCGATCGTGACGCGCACGCTGCGCCACGGCTCCGACATCGACGTGGCGCGTGAATTGTTGATCGGGCGCATCCATGCGATGTCCAACGTCGTTTCGCTGCTCAGCGAAAGCCAGTGGCAGGGCGTGAAGTTGAAAGGCCTGTTCGAGGCGCGCGCGATTCCGCATGCCGATCGCATCGCCATCAGCGGGCCGGACATCGCGGTCAGCGCGCGTGCCGCACAGAGCCTGTCGCTGCTGTTCTTCGAGCTCGCCTCGCACTCCGACGAGGGGCTGTCGCTGGTCGGCAAGCATCCGCACATCACGGCGAACTGGACGGTGACGGGCGAGGAGCCCGACACGGTCTTCCATTTCCGCTGGGAGGAGTTCAACACCAGCGAGGCGACGCGGCGCGCCGATTCCGATTTCGGCCTGATCCTGCTCGATCGCGTCGCGCCCGAAGCGCTCGGCGGTACTGCCAAGCGCTACTTCACCGATGCGTCCTACGTCTACGAGCTGACCGCTCCGATGGAGACCGTCGTCGACATGACCGAGCGCGACCGCACGGAAAAATTCTCGGCGCCGGTCACGCCGGTGCGCTGAAGTCGACGCACGCCTCTCTTCCTTCTCCCGCAATGGGAGAAGGAAGGCACACCGGCGCTAAATCACGCGTGAAAGGACGGCCACGGAAGTGGCCGCCTTTCCTTTGTCCGCCATTCCGACCGAAGCTGTCCGTTAGCCGCCGCTGCCGCCGATCACGGCGCGCACGGTCTCGTCGGGGCCGAAATCTTCGGCGCCGTCGACATACAGCAGTGCTGCAAGCTTCGAGCGCGCGCGATTGACGCGGCTCTTGATCGTGCCGACTGCGCAGCCGCAGATCGACGCCGCGTCCTCATAGGAGAAGCCGGACGCACCGACCAGGATCAGTGCTTCACGCTGGTCCTGCGGCAGCTTGTCGAGCGCTGCACGAAACTCCTCAAACTCGAGATGCGCATTCTGCGAGGGCTGGGTCTTCAGCGTCTTGGCATAGTTGCCTTCAGCATCCTCCACCTCCCGCCGCCGCTTGCGATAGTCGGAGCGGAACAGGTTGCGCAGGATGGTGAACAGCCAGGCCGGCAGGTTCGAGCCGGGCTGGAACGAGTCGATGTTGGCGAGTGCGCGCAACAGCGTCTCCTGGACCAGATCGTCGGCACGGTCGGCATTGCCGCTCAGTGAGATGGCGAACGCCCGCAGGCTTGGGACTGCCGCCAGGATGTCGTCGCGCAGGGATTCCGTGAGAGGCATTAGTCCCTCCCATTGTTGTCGTTGGATCCCCCATTGGTTTGATCTTGGGGTGTTCCTCCCGGCGCATCAAGCTTCTTGATCAGCTCGGCGAACCGCTCGGGGACCCCCTGTCGCACGACGTCGTCGTACATGGCGCGCAATTGATGGCCGATCCGGGATTGGATTTCCGGTGTCAGCCCTCCCTTGCCGGGGGTCGTGTTTCTGCTGGCTTGAGATTTGAGATCTTTCATGACCTGTTCCACGTTTCCCCGAGTTAAGTCACTGTCAAATCGAGAAATTTTCTCAACCGGGAGCCGTTCCCTAGAATGGCCTAATGCGAAGTTGCACAAAAAGTTCCAGCCCTTCCGGAACTTTTCTGTGGCTGAAGCGTAGTCAGCCAGCAGGGGAACCAGGGCCGCCCCTGGCCGATGTCTGGCCCGAAGACGAATGGAGTGGGGATGTCCCGTTCACAGCTTGTTGCTGAACACTTGCCGTTGTTGCGCCGGTACGCGCGTGCCCTGACGGGCAGCCAGCCGTCCGGCGACGCCTATGTCGCAGCCATGTTGGAAGCCATGCTGGGGGATCCGGCGGTGCTCGATGAGAGCCACGGACCGCGCGCCGGCCTGTTTCGGCTGTTCACCCAGATCTGGAATTCGGTCTCGCTCAACGATGATGCGGAGGTGACGACGCTGCCGATGCCGCCGGAGCGGCGGCTGTCGAACATCACGCCGCTGCCGCGCCAGGCCTTCCTGCTGTTGTCGCTCGAGGGATTTTCGGAGGAGGAAGTCGCCTTCATCCTCGGCACCGATGTCGGCGAAACGCGCAGGCTCGCGGACGCTGCAGGCCGCGAGATGGCGGCGGAGATCGCGACCGACGTGCTGATCATCGAGGACGAGACCTTCATCGCCATGGACCTCGAGAGCCTCGTGAAGAATCTCGGGCACAACGTGGTCGGCGTCGCGCGCACGCATGCCGATGCAGTGGCACTCGCCAAGAACAAGCGGCCCGGCCTGATCCTCGCCGACATCCAGCTTGCCGACGGCTCCTCCGGCCTCGATGCGGTCAACGAGCTCTTGCGCAGCTTCGAGGTGCCGGTGGTGTTCATCACTGCTTACCCGGAGCGCTTCCTCACCGGCGAGCGGCCGGAGCCGGCGTTCCTGATCTCAAAACCGTTCCAGCCCGCGATGGTCTCGGCGGTGGCGAGCCAGGCACTGTTCTTCCAGCGCAATTCGCGCAACCGCACGCCGAAGGCGCCCGCGGCGTAAGAAAGGCGCCGGCGGCGTGAGACATAGAACGTAGTGACGAACTGATCCGGCGCGCCGACGAGGGTGCGCCGGATTTTTGTTGTTTGTCTGGCCTGCTTGACGGCCGCAGAATTCGTCCTCCATAGGTGATGGAAACGGTCGCGAGGCGGCCGCGATCTGTCCGGAGAATTGCCTATGCTCGACCAGTCGCTGCTCGATCGTCTCGCCATCCGCGATCTCCTCGAGAACTGGGTGGTCTGGCGCGACGCCGGTGACTGGGAGCGCTTTGCCACCGTCTGGCACGCGGAGGGCTGGATGTCGGCGACCTGGTTTCAGGGGCCGGCGGCGGAATTCATCCGGGTCAGCCGCGAAGGCTTTGCCAAGGGCGTGCGCATCCTGCACTTCCTCGGCGGCACCAGCATCGATCTCGAAGGCGAGCGCGCGGTCGCGCAGACCAAGATGACGATCTCGCAGCGGGCGCCGGTCCACGACGTCGTCTGCGACGTCGTCTGCACCGGACGCTTCTACGATTTCCTGGAGAAGCGGCAGGGCAAATGGGGCATCGTTCGCCGCCAGCCGATCTATGAGAAGGATCGGCTGGATCCGGTCGATCCCGCCGCGATCCTCCGGCTCGACGCTGAGCGCTTGGCCGCGCTTCCGGAAGGCTATCGCCACCTCGGCTACATGCAGGAGTTGATCGGCTACCAGGTCAAGCGCGACATGCCGGGCCTGACCGGCGCCGAGGTCGAGAAGCTCTATGCGGAAGGACGGGCCTGGCTGGCTGGTGCACCGCGGCCGGGAGCAGCTTGATCGGCCAGCCGGCGACTCGCGTTTTCCGCGTATGCGGCAACGTGCCGCGCATCATTGGTTGTGCCGCGCGGGATTTGAATGATTGCGTTTAACCGGTGTTAACGTTTCGGCGTGTATCAAAGTAACTACGCAACTACAGGAGGTGCGCTGGTGATCGACGCAAACCTCCCCGTAGAGCTTTACAACCTCGGCAAGAACAGCGGGGCGGCCTTTTTGGGCTTCCCAGCGCTAGCCGGATGACCGCACGCGAGTGTGCGAAGTCCGGCTTGGCCGCCCTGCTCACGTCCGCCTCGTTCGGAAATGACCTCCAACTGGGGCGTGTACTCACTAAGCGGCTTGGCCGAATGATGTCCGCTCGACCCCCAACAGCGGCGGAAGAGCGGACATTGCCCGAGGTCGCAGAAGGGCCAGTAGCTGACGTTCACAACCAGCAGCGAACTCAACGACTTCCTCAACGGAGACGTCGCGAAGCATGGACGCCAAAAAGCAAGGGCTTCGCCGTTACTATGCGGCCCGTCGCTGGATGTTGCCGGCCGCGTCCCGAATAACTTCATACACGCGCCGAGGCTGGGAAAGCATCGGCACATGACTTGATGCAAGTTCCGTAACCTTGGCGTTCATGCGCTTGGCCAAGAAGCGCTCCAGCTCGGGCTGTATGGTCCGATCCTCAGAACCGATAATGTAAGATGTCGGCTTGAGCTTCCAGGCGGCACCCGGAACGGGTTGTCCAAAAAGATCAGCGAGTGGCGCCATTTGCGTAGCCCAAACCAGTTGCTGCTCGGGTTCCGGCAGGTCGCCTGCAAATTCGGGAACGCCGGATGGACGAAGCCATATGCGCCCGTCTGTTACTTCGACGTGCTGGAAAATCGGCGTGGCCGGGTACTTGTTTTGGTCGACAAGCGTTGTGTCGCCGTCCTCCGGTGCAAACGCGCATATATAAACGAGCGCCGCCACACGGCTGTCAGTCCCAGCTGCCGTGATGACAGCGCCACCGTACGAATGACCGACGAGAACGACAGGACCGCTGGCGCGGGCGAACGAGGTCCGTACTGCGGCCGCGTCGTCAGCAACGGTGTTGAGATGGTTTTGCGTCGAGATCACTTGAAAGCCATCCGCCAAGAGCAGCGGGATCACCTTGCTGTAACATGACCCATCAGCCCAAAGGCCGTGTGCAAAGACGATGGTGGGCTTGTCGGACATCTTTGACCTCCGAATGTTGACGAGACGTCGTGCAGCCCCATGCTTTGACCCTACCATTCCGCATCGGCGTCCCGCGTCAAAAGAAATAAAACGCCGTAAACTGTGGAACGTTACATCTATCGGGCAGGTCAGTGGCGCGACTTATCACGTTGCTGAATTAAGCGCTGTGTTTTGTATCATGCCTAAATGGGACACCGACGTCCGCCTTGGGTCAAAACCGGTAATACTCTGACCAAGCGGAATTTTTCCGCTTGGCCCTCAAGATCGGACATCTGCGAGTTAATGAGTACACGCGCTGATCGTCCATCGTCCATCTGGTGAGAACGCCGTCGATGCGATGCGCGGTACGGGTCGCCGCGACTCATCTCGGCCCCGCGCGAGGGCGACGAGATCCTGTTCGAGGTGTCCGATAACGGCCTCGGCAAGGACCACATCAGCCATATCTTCGAGCCGTCTTCACCGCCAGGCGGGCTGGGCTAGCGCGAGGCTTGGCCCCTCGATCAGCTACGGCAGGCCTTGCAGGTGTGGTAATTCATTGTGCATGTGCCCGGCAGTCGATGGGAGGGAGATACGATGCGATTGATCGCAGTCCCGATCCTTCTGATCGCTTTGTGTGCATCGGGTAGCGCCGCTGCGGTCTCTCACTCACACCGCCGACATGGCGTTGCGCGTGCCAAGCAAAGCGCGGTCGTAGATACCGTTCCGGGTTTTGCTTACGCGATGCCTGGGCGGTCGGTCCCCTACCACCTAGCACCAATCGATCACCACGAGCCTGGTCCGTCTGACAATCGTTATCCGGACTGGGGAATGTAATCCGATTGGAGACGGCGGGCCCGCAGAAAAAAGTAAGGCGCGACTGGCATCACCACAGTCGCGCCCTACGTCGCCGGTTTATGGGGCAGGGGGGAATAACCGGCTGCCATGATGACTCCGGCGCGCGAGAGTCGTTCCAGGCGCTGCAAATTATTTTTGAGCCGTGCTTCTTTTGACCGTCTCATTTTTGACCGTCTCAATTTCGCACACGGTTAAGTGATCGTGACGCCCGAGAACCCCGGACAATCCGGCAGCGTTGTTCCAGCGATCGCCATGGGGCGAGGGACGAACAACCATGTCACAGATCAGCAAAGCGTTCTTGAGCGCAGTCGCCATCTCGCTGACGCTCGGTGCCGTGCAACTGGCGTCGGGCCACGATCTTGCCAATCGCTGGCAGACTGTCGCTGACGAGCCGGACCACATCGTCAATCGCGCCGGCAAGGCGGACCGCATCGCCAGTCCGAGACCTGCGGCGACTTCGACCCGCACCGTGTCGATGCGCCTCAACGATCTCGCCGATACGTCAGTGCTGCTGCGTGTTCCTGCAACAATCGAGACCGGCAATGCCAGCCACGTCAAGCCGCCCGTCCTGCTGC